>CAZLMS010000237.1:0-3420 GCA_964560645.1 uncultured Flavobacteriales bacterium
CGGTTAACGGCACACCCGTAAAAATCAAAGACGTGGCATTTGTTACCATGGGACCTGCACCGCGGAGAGGCGGACTGGATAAAGGAGGTGTGGAAGCTGTGGGCGGAGTTGTGGTAGCACGTTACGGGGCTAATCCTATGGAGGTGATTGAAAACGTGAAGAAAAAAATAGAAGAAATTTCTCCCGGGCTACCTTCTAAAAAATTAGCCGATGGCACAGTATCTAAAGTAACCATTGTTCCTTTTTACGACCGGACGGAATTGATAAAAGAAACCCTCGGGACATTGGAATCTGCATTAACGCACGAAATTCTTATCAGTATTTTGGTCGTAATCGTATTGGTTTTAAACCTGCGGGCATCCATGCTGATTTCGTCTCTTTTGCCGATCGGGGTGCTCATGACTTTTATTGTCATGAAATATTTCGGGGTGGATGCCAATATTGTAGCGCTTTCGGGAATTGCTATTGCTATCGGCGTAATGGTAGATGTCGGGGTGGTGTTTACGGAAAACATCATCCGCCATTTGGAAATGCCGGAAAACAAAGAGGTGAAAGGCAAAAAGATGTTGGAGGTCATCTATAACGCCACTTCCGAAGTCAGCTCGGCGGTAATTACTGCATTGATGACCACCGTGGTAAGTTTCTTACCGGTGTTTGCATTGCAAGCAGCCGAAGGAAAACTTTTCAAACCTTTAGCTTTTACCAAAACTTTTGCGTTAGTGTCGGCTTTGTTAATCGGGATTTTATTTATTCCGTCTTTGGCTCACATATTGTTTTCCATCCGGCTTGATAAAAGAAAAATCAAACTCGGATTTAATTTCGTTCTGCTTATTTCGGGACTTTTTCTTTCGTTTTATTATCAAACTTTTACACCTGTTTTCCTGATTTTGTATGCCATCAATAACTTAACGGAACATTATTGGAAAAACGAGAAAACCCCAACACTTATTAACACGATAATCACCATTATCGCCGTAGTTTATTTTCTTACTCATGAATGGATGCCTTTGGGTGTCGAAAACAGTTTTTTTGTCAATTTGGTGTTTGTATTGCTGATAGTTGGTGTCGTTCTCGGGATTTTAATGACCGTTGTCCATTTTTACGAACCTATTTTAAAGTGGTGTTTGGCAAACAAATGGAAATTTCTCTCTATTCCTTTGTTGATTACCTTTTTGGGGATTCTTATTTGGCAGGGAACGGATAAATTGTTCGGTTTTACTCCTTCTTTTGTAAAAGAAACCAAAGCATGGGAAAAACTTTCGGAGTGGTTTCCCGGTGTAGGAAAAGAATTTATGCCTGCATTGGATGAAGGCTCTTTTCTTTTGATGCCCACCACTATGCCTCATTCCGGTATCGAAGAAAATTTGGAAGTCATTCGTTATGTGGACCAATCGGTTACTTCCATTCCCGAAGTGGATATTACAGTAGGAAAATGGGGGCGGGTAAATTCCGCATTAGACCCCGCACCGATTTCCATGTTTGAAAATATTATCAATTACTTGCCGGAATACAAAGTAGATGAAAACGGAGAACGAATACGCTTTAAGGTAAATGAAGATGGTGCTTTTATCTTGAAAGACGGTACAACCTATCAGTACGGGGTTTCGCCTTTTCGCAAAATTCCCGACACATTGCTGATTCCAGACAAAAAAGGGCAGTATTTCCGCCAATGGCGACCGGAAATCAAAACGCCTGATGATATATGGAATGAAATTGTAAAAAAATCCAAATTCCCGGGGCTTACGTCTGCTCCAAAATTACAACCGATTCAAACGAGGTTAATTATGCTTCAAACCGGAATGCGGGCACCGATGGGAATGAAAATTTTCGGACCTGATTTGGAAACCATAGAGAAAGCCGGTTTTATGATGGAAAATGTGTTAAAAGAAGTGTCCGGCATAGAACCCTCTACGGTATTTGCCGACCGGGTGGTAGGGAAACCTTATTTGGAAATCAACCCTAACAGAAAATTATTGGCTCGCTACGGCATTTCCATTGCTTCGTTTCAAAATTACGTCCAATCGGCGGTGGGAGGAATGCCTTTAACCCACACCATTGAAGGCAGAGAACGATATCCGGTCAGGGTTCGTTATGCAAGAGAATTTCGAGACAATCCGGATGATTTGAAAGACATTCTCATTCCGACAAAAACAGGCACACAGATTCCCTTGGGTGAATTGGCGGAAATCACTTACAAACGCGGTCCCCAAATGATTAAGAGCGAAAACACTTTTTTAATGTCATACGTGATTTTCGATAAAAAACCGGAATGGGCGGAAGTCGATGTGGTGGAAAACGCTCAAAAAATCATCGAAGAAAAAATAAAATCCGGTGAATTGGAATTACCAAACGGTGTAACCTATGAATTTACCGGAAATTATGAAAATCAAATCCGGGCAACCAAACGTTTAATGCTTATCATTCCACTTTCTTTAGTAGTTATTTTCTTGATTTTATATTTCCAATTTCGTTCCGTGGTTACCTCATCCATGGTTTTCAGCGGAATATTCGTAGCATTTGCGGGAGGTTTTTTAATGATATGGCTTTACGGACAAGAATGGTTCATGAACTTTGATTTTGCCGGGGTAAACATGCGGGAACTTTTTCAAATGCACACCATCAACCTTAGTGTAGCTGTGTGGGTCGGGTTTATTGCTTTGTTCGGTGTGGCTACCGACGACGGCGTAATCATGGGGACTTATCTCACCCAGGTTTTTGAACGTTTAAAACCACAAAATGTAGAAGAAGTACGCAGTGCCGTATTGGAAGCCGGTAAGAAGAGGGTGCGTCCCGCTATGATGACTGCTGCCACTACAATTATAGCCCTTATTCCCGTATTGACTTCCACCGGTAAAGGTTCGGATATTATGGTGCCTATGGCGATTCCTTCTTTTGGCGGAATGTGTATTCAGGTAATGACCATGTTTGTAGTGCCCGTGCTTTATAGCATGTGGCAAGAAAGAAAAGTTAAAAAAAATGAAGATTAAGAGTTAGCAGTTGGCTATTGTAAACTAAAATAAGAATTTAAAAAATTAGAAGTTTAAACAAACTACAATGATACAAGCATACAAAGGTTTACAAGTGTACAAACGAGCTTTTAATTGGCAAAGGATATTTTTGGGATATCCGGAAATTTTTCAAAAAAAACAATCAAGTCGGCAAAATACTCTCAAATTATATCAAAATTGGATCAGTTATGAAAAATAAAAAAATACCATATCTAAATATTATCAAATTCAAGAGGGAGTTCTATCCTATTCTAATTTCTGTCCTTTTGTTTCTAACTTCAAACTTATTGAACGCCCAAAACGGGCTGGAAAAATATCTAAAAATCGCTGCTGAAAACAACCCCGGGCTTAAAGCAAAGTTTAATGACTATATGGCAACGCTTCAAAAAGTTCCGCAAGTGGGAACGTTGCC
>CAZLMS010000238.1:0-3419 GCA_964560645.1 uncultured Flavobacteriales bacterium
GTCTCCGCATATTATTACCGGCTTTTTTTTATCTAATTTCATTACATAATTTCTGAAATCTTCATCCCATTTTTTGCGATAATTCAAACGCACCAGTTCCGCTCCGGAATTAGGCGTATATACATTTACTAAATAAAATTGTTCATATTCTACGGTAATTACGCGTCCTTCTTTATCATGTTCTTCAATTCCCAGGTCAAATTCATAATTCAGAGGTGCCGGTTTAGTTAAAACAGCCGTTCCCGAATAACCTTTTCTGTCGGCTGAGTTTACAATTAAATTATAGTCGGTAAAAGTAAAAAGAGCTTTTTTTACTTCATCTTCTTGGGCTTTGGTTTCTTGTAAACAAAGAATATCCGGATTCATCTGAGCAACAGATTCGTCAAAACTCTTCTTCACAATAGCTCTAATTCCGTTTACATTCCACGAAATAATTTTCATTAAAGTTATTTTCGCACAAAGATAAATAAGAAAATTAAACTAAATTTGAGGTAATCAATAGGATTATTGAAACCTTTGTTCTATATTTGCGTAATAATTATAAACCTCAAAACTAAAAGCCTATAGAATAACATCTACTTTTTATTTTTTTAAATAATTATTACTTAACCACTTAAAAAGTAGATGTTATGGAAACAAAAGGCTTTCTTCCCGACCAAGATTTAATTAAATTGTACGTAAATGGAAACGAAGCTGCTTTAGAACAGCTTATTAACCGTTATCAGTCAAAGCTATACGGCTATCTTTATAACATGGTAAAAGATTCCGAATTAGCAAATGATTTATTTCAGGAAATATTTATTAAAGTTATCAACACCTTAAAATCAGGGAGATACAATGAAGAAGGAAAATTTGCTCCTTGGCTTATGCGAATTGCTCATAATCTGGTAATAGATTATTTTAGAAAAAGCAACCGCATGAAAACCACATCGGGTGGAGAAGATTTTGATATTTTTTCCATAATTAGTGATTCGGGAAAAAATGCCGAACAGCAAATCATACAAGAGCAAACCGTAAGCAAAGTACGCGACTTGATAGAACAATTGCCCGAAGAACAAAAAAAAGTGGTGAAAATGCGTTTGTATATGGATATGAGTTTTAAAGAAATTGCCGAAGAAACCAATGTAAGCATCAATACGGCATTAGGAAGAATGCGCTATGCACTTATCAATTTGAAAAAAATGATTGAAGAAAGAAAACTCAACTTGATATAGATGCATGCTGAAAAATTGAAAGTATATTTGCTCAATGGTAAAACCGGAAGTTTCGCATTTTTACGAGCAAATTGTCGAAGGTATTATATCTCAAGGATATTTTAAAGGACAGTTTCCTTTTAGATCGCTAACAAAATCATTATACGAAGAGGTTAAACATATTGCAGATGCCCGGCTTTTACGTCCGGCAAAAATTGGAAAAGCTCATCTGAAAACACTTAATACCGAAATACGAAGTGATAGCATTATATGGATTGACAAAAACACAAATCCACAGGATTTTCCCTCTGCCATACAATATATTGCTATTCTTGAAGACTTGAAAAACTATCTTAACTCAACTTGTTTTGCCAATATTTATGAAATAGAAACTTTTTATGCTCATTACCCTCCCGAAGCTTTTTACAAACGTCATTTAGACAGGTTTAATGATAGTGATACCCGCCTTTTTACGGCAATATTGTATCTTAATCCTCATATTATTTCTGAAAAACACGGCGGACAATTAAGGATGTATATTTCCCCAAACCGGGTTACGGATATTGTTCCTTCTCTCCATACCTTTGTAATGTTTGACAGTGGAAGATTTGAACATGAAGTTCTTCCTGCTCAAACAAGCCGGTATAGCATTACTTCTTTTTTCCGAAGACGGAATTTCTTTTCATTTTAATGATTTTAATTACTTTTGCGGGCATTAATCATTCCTTAAATGATATTGCCAAACGACTTTAAAAAAGAATATCAGGAACTAAAGAACGAAGTAAACAGCAAAGTATTAGAAGTGCTTGAAGGCGGGTGGTATATTTTAGGAGAAAATGTGAGAAATTTTGAAAGCGAATTTGCAGCATATTGTGGAGTAAAACATTGTATAGGTGTAGGCAATGGATTAGAAGCCATATTTCTTATATTAAAATCATTAGGAATAGGTGAAGGCGATGAGGTAATAGTGCCTTCCAATACTTATATAGCTACTGTTTTGGCGGTTTCACATGTGGGAGCTAATCCTGTTTTTGTAGAGCCGGATATCAATACTCATAATATAGACCCTGCTAAAATAGAAGCTGCCATTTCTCCTAAAACCAAAGCAATAATAGCGGTTCATTTATATGGTTTATGTGCGGATATGCACTCTATCAAAAAAATAACAGATAAGCACAATTTATTTTTAATTGAAGATGCCGCTCAAGCTCATGGTGCTTCTATTGAGGGAAGAAAAGCCGGGAGTTTTGGAGATGCGGCAGCGTTTAGTTTTTACCCTACCAAAAATTTGGGTGCGTATGGTGATGCAGGAGCAGTTACAACCAGTAATTCCGATATAGCCGAAAAAATATTACTTTTAAGAAATTACGGGTCAAAAAAAAAATATTACAACGAAATTATAGGGTATAATTCACGTTTAGATGAGTTACAAGCGGCTATACTATCAGTAAAACTAAAATATTTAGATGAGTGGAATAAAACCCGAAATAAAGTAGCAGATTTATTAAAAAAAATGTTTAAAAATGAGAATTGGCGATGGCAAGAGGTGCCCGAGGGATTTTACAATGTTTACCATCAAGTAGTCGCCATGGCAGATAATCGGGATGAAGTTATTCGGATGTTGGAAGAAAACTATGAGTTAAAATGCTTAATACACTATCCGATTCCTCCATACAAGTCAGAAGCATATAAGCATCAATTTAATAATTGTATGTATCCTATAGCGGATGAGATTGCCTCTAAAATATTTAGTTTGCCGGTTCATGGAATTATGTGGAACAAAAAGGATTTTCCGGTTTGAAAAAACGGTTTTTTAAGATATCTCAACGGATTCTCTTGTTTTTATTAGGAGTTTTTCTTTTATATATTGCTTTTAAAGGCAAGGATTTCAATGTAATTTACAAAGAACTCTCAAAGTGTGATTGGTGGTGGATATTGATAGCTAAGCTCTTTGGTATTTTGGCTTTTTATATCAGAGCATTAAGGTGGAAAATGTTAATCAATACAAAAGGTTATCAAGCCTCCGCACGATTTGTTTTTTATGCAATTATAGCGAGCTTGTTTGCTAACCTTGTAATTCCGCGTATAGGTGAGCTGTACAGATGTTGGGTAATTAAGCGAAAAAATACCGTCCCCATGAATTATTTAATAGGAACTGTAGTTGTAGAGCGGGTTGTTGATGTAGTAGTATTTTTATTTTTTACTTTAATTGTAGTTCTTATGTTC
>CAZLMS010000239.1:0-3408 GCA_964560645.1 uncultured Flavobacteriales bacterium
ACCTATTAAGGTTAGGCTTATTAAAGTGAGAAATATTTTCATCCTATACTTATATAGTGTGCAGAGAACCTCTTTATCTGACAAAGATACAAAAAAACATCCCGAATAATTTCGGAACATCTGTGCATAAATCAACAAGAAGTAACTGCCAATTTGCTTAAAACCACACTGTAAAATTCAAAATAACAGTGCTAAAATTGAACTTTAAACAGCTTTGAACAAATGAAAAATTTGTTAATTTTTATCAATGTTTTTTTAACGCAATTTAGGTTTTTTTACCTTTACAAAAATCTTTGAACCATGATACGAGTTGCTATAAACGGATTCGGACGAATCGGCAGATTGACCTTAAGAGCGCTTCTTAAAAATCCCGATATAAAAGTTGTTGCCGTAAATGATTTAACGGATGATGCTACTTTGGCACACCTTTTTAAATATGATTCGGTTCACGGAAAATACACTGGCGAAGTAACCGCCGAGAACAAGTCTATTATTATTGACGGAAACGTTATTTACTCTTATGCCGAAAAAGACCCTGCAAATTTACCGTGGAAAGAATTAAATATAGATGTTGTTGCCGAATGTACGGGGCTTTTCAGAAGTTACGACAAAGCCGTAGCCCACATTGATGCAGGAGCAAAAAGAGTGGTTATTTCCGCACCGGCTAAAAGCGGAAATGTAAAAAGTATTGTGTTAGGGGTAAATGATGATATTTTAACAAGCGACGATATAGTTTTGTCTAATGCTTCGTGTACTACCAACTGTGTAGCACCAATGATAAAAGTAATTGACGAACTGTATCATGTGGAATCCGGGTCCATTACCACTGTTCATGCATACACCGGCGACCAAAGGTTACACGACGCCCCTCACTCCGATTTGAGAAGAGCTCGTGCTGCTGCACAATCTATTATCCCAACTACTACCGGAGCGGCTAAAGCCGTAGGAGAAATATTGCCTCACTTGGCATCTAAACTCCACGGATACGGCATCCGAGTACCAATTATTGACGGTTCCATGACCGATTTTACCTGTGTGGTTAAAAACCCTTTTGAACCGGAAGATGTAAATGCAGCTTTTAAAACCATTGCTCAAACCACTCTAAAAGGTATTTTAGAATATACGGAAGACCCTATTGTATCTGCCGATATTGTCGGAAATACTCATTCCTGTATTTTCGATGCCGGCTTAACGGAAAAAATCGGTGATAACATGCTAAAAATAGTAGGCTGGTACGATAATGAATTCGGGTATTCCAACCGCTTGGCAGAACTGATTGATAAAGTAGGAAAATTGCTTTGATTAAATGTTTTTCAATAAACACCTTATTTTTGCAACTCTAAAATCATAAAAAATGACTTATAACAATTTGTTAATCAATAACGAGGAATATATACAAATAATTACCGTAAACCGTCCTTCGCATCTCAACGCGCTCAATAAGGAAACTATTTCCGAATTGAGCAATGCCCTCGAACAAGCCGAAAAAGACTCCTCTGTTCGGGTGGTAATTATTACCGGAAGCGGTGAAAAAGCATTTGTAGCAGGTGCAGATATTAAAGAGTTTTACAAATTTTCCGTAGAAGAGGGCAAACAACTAAGTGCAGAAGGTCATCAAAAATTGTTTGACAAAGTTGAAAACCTTGCTAAACCCGTAATAGCTGCCATAAACGGATATGCCTTAGGCGGCGGACTTGAATTGGCAATGGCGGCTCACATTCGTGTAGCAAGCGAAAATGCCAAACTCGGATTACCGGAAGTTTCTCTGGGTGTTATTCCCGGATATGGCGGAACGCAACGCTTACCACAGCTGGTAGGTAAAGGAAAGGCTTTTGAAATGATTATGACCGCCCAAATGATTTCAGCACAAGAAGCACTTCAATATCGCTTAGTCAATCATGTAGTACCGCTTTCCGAACTTATGCCTAAAGCCAAAGAAATTGCCGAAAAAATTGCTAAAAACTCCCCCGTTGCAATTGCTGCAGCTATTAGAGCCGTTAATGCAGGGTTTAAATCCGGAGTAAACGGTTATGAAAAAGAAATAGAAGAATTCGGAAAATGCTTCGGTTCAGAGGATTTTAAGGAAGGTACATCGGCGTTTGTGGAAAAAAGAAAACCGAATTTTCCCGGAAAATAAAAGAACTCTTGTAACTAAAACGTGAACCCTCTTAAACAACTCGCCGGACAAACAGCCGTTTACGGATTAAGCAGCATTGTCGGTCGTTTTTTAAATTATTTATTGGTTCCGTTACACACTGCCCGGTTTGTTCCGGAGCAATTTGGAATTATCACCGAAATGTATGCCTATGTGGCTTTCCTTACCGTTTTGCTGACCTACGGTATGGAAACCGCTTATTTTCGCTTCTCTACCAAAAAAGAATACTCTTCCGAAACGGTTTATCAAACAGCACTCAACTCCATTATAGCCAGTTCTGTACTTTTTATTTTCTTAATTTCCTTGTTCAGTTCAAAAATTGCCGCATGGCTGCAATATCCCGAAAATTCCGAATATGTGGTTTGGTTTGCCTTTATTTTGGGACTCGATGCCATGGCATCCATTCCTTTGGCAAAACTCAGAGCAAACGGCAAAGCTCTTTATTTTGCGGGTGTAAATCTAGCTTCAATCATCACTAATATAGGCTTAAATGTATTTTTCATCTATTTCTGCATGGGATGGGCTGAAGAAGGGGTTTCCAATTTTTTTACAAAATACTTTTACGACCCGTCTATCGGTATCGGATATGTATTCATTGCAAACCTTGTTGCAAGCATTGTCAAATTTATCTTACTTCTCCCGCTGCTAATAAAACAACTTTTCAAATTTGATTTTTCCACATGGAAAACCATGATTTGGTATGCTTTTCCTTTGTTAATTGCAGGACTGGCGGGAATTGCCAACGAAACTATTGACCGAATTTTATTGAAAAACATTCTTTCCCCGGTTTTAGGATTTAATGAGGCTTTGCGACAAGTAGGAATTTACGGTGCCGTATATAAAATTTCCATTATTATCACGCTGTTTATTCAAGCTTTTCGCTATGCTGCCGAGCCGTTTTTCTTCCATCACGAAAAACATAAAAACGCTCCTTTTGCTTATGCCGTAGTAATGAACTTCTTTGTAATTGTTTGCGTATCCGTATTTATGGGAGTAATGCTATACATTGACATAGTAAAACAATTTTTACGACAAAAAGAATATTGGGAAGGATTACACGTGGTCCCCGTTTTGCTAATGGCAAACATTTTTTTGGGTATTTATTACAACTTATCGGCTTGGTATAAACTCTCGGGGAAAACGCGTTTTGGCGCTTATTTTTCCATCATCGGAGCACTTATTACTCTAACACTTAACCTCCTATGGATTCCCGAATACGGTTATACGGGAGCTGCATGGGCCACACTGTGTTG
>CAZLMS010000240.1:0-3377 GCA_964560645.1 uncultured Flavobacteriales bacterium
CTCTGCAGAGATTCCTTCCGTGCAAAGCATTATTCATAAAAAATGGTTGTTTAATGCCATTGTCATAGGAATTTCGTTTATTATTTTGTTTTATTTAATAGCGCTTACCGCTCAAAAAATCACCATTTCGGTAGCCACCATTTCTAATAAGATGTCTATGGTAATCCCCATATTGTCAGGCATATTGATTTTTGGCGAAACACTTACAATATGGAAAATGACAGGTATTTTATTGGCTGTTGCGGGTGTATATTTTGCTTCTTTAAAAGAAGGAGCGCTAAGTGTGGATAGAAAATATATTTATTTGCCCTTTTTGGTATTTACGGGAAACGGTTTGATAGACGCATTTTTGAAATTTACACAGGCAAATGCACTGTCTATCGAGGAATTAGACTTGTTTCTGGCAGTGTTGTTTCTCGTGGCTTTTGTTTCCGGAATATTGTATAATGTATTTTTTTTCAATAACATAAACCATGTTGTCAGAAGCATGATTTGGGGCATCATATTAGGATTTCCTAATTACGGTTCTATTTATTTTTTAATGAAAACTCTGGAATACAGTAATTTGGAAAGCTCGGTTGTTTTTCCGGTAAACAATATCAGTATTGTAGTATTATCATCATTGTTATCGTATTTCTTTTTTAAAGAGCATTTTAATATAAAAAACAAATTGGGAATTGCTTTTTCGATATCGGCTATTATTTTAATTGTAATATCGTGATAGATAAATACAAAACCATATCTTCTCCTGCGGAAGGAATGTATAAGGAAAAAGGAAGCAAATTTTTAGCTTACGCCTATCCGGTAACGTCCGAGCAAGACGTGAAAGAAATTTTAGAAACATTAAAAAAACAGCATCACAAAGCCCGTCATCACTGTTATGCTTATGTATTGGGGAAAAATAAAGAATATTATCGGGCAAATGACGCCGGCGAACCGGCAAACTCGGCGGGAAAGCCTATTTTAGGACAAATTTATGCCAAAGATATAACCAATGTGTTGGTGGTTGTGGTTCGCTATTTCGGAGGGGTGAAATTAGGCGTAGGCGGATTGATAAATGCCTACAAAACAGCAGCGGAAGATGCTTTGAATAACGCAAAGATTGTTGAAAAAGACATTGAAAAAAGAGTGAGGGTAAAGTGTAATTTTAACGATATTTCAATGATACAAAATGCGGTGGCTAAAACTGCGGCTCGAATAAAGAAAGAACATTACGATAAAAATTGTAACTTTGTTATAGAAGTTTCGATGCAAAAATTACCAACGTTTGAAAAATTGTTATCTGCCAATCCGAATATTGATTATCAGGTTATTGATACCGATTTATAGTATTTTTTTCTCCACTTTTTCCAAGGCTCAATACATAGACCAAATTCCTGTAAAACATTTTCATTTTAAGAATTTGACTTTTAATGAAAAACAAATTTTTCCGGAATTTTTGGAAAAACAGTATCTTCAAAATCATCCCGAAGCAAAAATCGTAAGAGATACCATTATTCGTTCACCTTATGCTCAACATGTTCATTATCATATAGAAATAAATCAAGTTCCGATTTTTCGCAGTAATTTTATAGGCGAGGTGTATCAAAATAAATGGAGAAATTTATTCCTTCCTCAAATACCGTTGACAATTTCGGCAGAAAAATTTCCTGATAAAAATAAATGGCAGAAACAATATCAAGACACCCTTGGGAGCAATTTTTCTTTGCATATTCAACAAGTATATTTTCCTATGCCCGAAAAATTGCTTCCTGCTTTAAGGTTAGAATGTTGGTCAAATGATTACACGGATTTTTTCGAGTTGATTATTAACAATAAAGGAGATGTCATTTATCAGAATGATTTGAATACTTATTTTCACGGCTACGCTTCAGATTCTACCGTAAAGGCTACTGTTTTTCTTCCCGACCCGCTTACTCAGGCTCAGCAAACCTATGGCGGTGCGTATGTAGATAACAACGACCAAGATGTGTATGAATTAAATATAGAAATTGATACTATTCTTACAGACGTTGAGTTTGATACGGCGTCGGGAAAGTTTTATTTGCAGAACCGTTATGTGGAAATTAAGGATTTGTCATTGCCTGTGGTGCCGCCTGCGGAATCTTCAACTCCCGAGTTTTTATTTACGCGTTCCCAACCCGGGTTTGAAGATGTTATGGCTTATTATCATATCACCGGTTTTCAAGAATATATTCAAAGTTTGGGCTATTTTAATTTAATGAACGATACACTTTGGGTAGATACGCACGGGAATTTTGGGCAAGACAACTCTTATTTTTCTTCCTCCGGCGGCAAACCAAAGATACAATTCGGAGAGGGAGGAGTAGACGATGCCGAAGATGCCGATGTTATTATTCATGAATACGGGCATGCTATAAGTTATGCGGCTAATCAAGGAAATACCGGAACGGAAAGGCAATCTATAGATGAAGCTTTGGGCGATTATTTGGCGGTTTCTTATTCCAAAACATTTAGTGATTTTAATTATACGGATGTCTTTTCTTGGGACGGACATAATGAGTTTTGGCCCGGACGAACTACTGTTTCCTCTAAACATTATCCCGAAGATTATGTAGGCAGTGTTTATCAGGATGCAGAAATTTTTTCGTCCACATTGGTGGAAATAGAAAACAATATAGACAGAGACAATTTTCATCGCGTTTTGTTGCAAGCATTATACAATTTCGGTCCGAATATAACCATGCCTCAAGCAGCTTATTTACTGTTGGATGCCGATAGCTTAGTGTTTAATGCTCAGTTTGACACGCTTATTAAGATTCCTTTGTGCCAAAGAGGGTTAATAGATTCGGTACTTTATTGTCAAGGTTTAGAAGTGGAACCTTTACCTCCGGATACAACGAATGAAGATACAATGCCGATTGCCGATACGGATACTATTTTAAAAGTTACGCTCTCAAATACAGAACATTTTGCTATGGGAACAGGCAATTTGGAACTTGACATTCCTGCTAAACAAACCATGCACGTAGCAATAACGGATGTGGCGGGGAAATTAGTTTATTTTGATTATCCTGTTTTGTACGGCAAGTATCAAATCTCACCGGCTTATTTCCGAAAAGGCGTTTATATATTGAAAGTATATGATGTTTCTCATGTGTATCTTACTCAAAAAATTATGAAAATTGCCGATTATTAGAAGTGAAATTTTCGGGAAACTGAGTATTGACAAACATTTGCTTATACACAGAGGTCGCTTTTCCGATGTTTATTTTCTTAAAGAACAAAACCTTATTGTAAAAATATTTAATCCTAAAAAGAAATATCCGTTATTGGAAACACAGCGATTTAAGAACGAATATCGCTTGTGGCGTGCAATTTATTCGGATATTCCCGCAGAAATACAAGAAGAAAAC
>CAZLMS010000241.1:0-3369 GCA_964560645.1 uncultured Flavobacteriales bacterium
ATAGAAGATTATGCCATTTTGGAAGGGTTGGTAGCCGTGCAACAATTTGTAAGAATAGGAGCACATTCATTTATTTCCGGCGGTTCTTTAGTGCGAAAAAATGTG
The DNA here is from genome assembly GCA_964560645.1 of uncultured Flavobacteriales bacterium. Lineage (GTDB taxonomy): Bacteria > Bacteroidota > Bacteroidia > Flavobacteriales_G > NORP312 > CAZLMS01. Next base: position 106 of record CAZLMS010000241.1, read on the forward strand.
CCTCCGTATGTAAAAGCAGCCCGAGAACCTCTTTCTTATGTCGGAATCAATTCCGTGGGGCTCAAAAGACGTGGTTTTGATGATGAAGTAATTCGGGAAATAGAAAATATTTATCGAATTATATATGTACATAACCAAAATATTTCCAACGCATTAGATGTAGTGGACAAAGAAGTTCCCAACATCCCCGAAAAAACTCAAATCATAGACTTTATTAAAACATCGGACAAAGGGATTATGCGCGGCGCTTAATGAAAATTGTGCTTCAAGATATTAGTAAACGATACATCAAAAGTGTAATTTTCAAAAATCTGTCTTTTACTATTGAATCCGGCGATAGAGTAGTAATCAAAGGAAGTAACGGCTCCGGAAAAAGCACGTTGCTCAAACTTATTGCAGGTATAGAAACACCTACCAAAGGAAAAATTACATATTACATTAACAATCAAGAAGTTTACAGTGAAAATCTTTTCCACTATATTTCCGTATGTACACCCTACATGGAACTTTTTGAAGAATTGACACTTCAGCAAATGATTGATTTTCATTTTAAAATGAAAAACCCTCTACCCACTGTTTCCACATCTGAAATTCCACAATTGATTTTACTGGAAAACGAATTGAATAAAGAAATTTCCGAATTTTCATCGGGAATGAAACAACGCCTAAAACTCGGATTAGCCATACTAAGCAATGCACCTCTGTTGCTTTTGGACGAGCCTTCTATGAATTTAGATTCCAACGGTGTGGAATGGTATAAAAACATTATCCGAAACTATGCTTCGGAAAAAACCATCGTGGTTTGCTCCAATCAAATTAAAGACGAGTATGACTTTTGCAACAAAGAAATTCACATAGAAGATTTCAAATAACACGTTTCTTGTAAAATAACACCACTGACAACGCTCCCAAAACGTTTGATAAAAAATCCGCCCACTCAAAAGAACGATAAACCGTAAATGATTGCAACCATTCTACTAAGAGTCCGTAAAGCGATGCCGCAATCAATGCTTTAACTCCCGGATACCGAACATTTTCTTTGTAAAAATCAAAAAGCAACGTCAAAGAAAAAATCCCATACATGAAAAAATGTACAATTTTATCAAAATGAGGCACATGTATTTTCGGAGCACCGGTTGTGGGTAATAAAGAAAGAACCAAAATAAAAACTGCCCACAAAATTGCGGGCAGTCTGTACTTCCATCTGTTATTTAGAAAATTATTTGCCAATATACGATTTATAGCTGTCTGCATCCATCAGTTCATCGAGTTCCGAAGGATTACTCATCTCCACTTTAATCATCCAGCCTTCTCCATAAGGGTCTTGATTAACTAATTCGGGCGCGTCCGCCAATTTTTCATTTACTTCAATCACTTTTCCGGATACAGGCATTATTAAATCCGAAACAGTCTTTACCGCCTCTACCGTACCGAAAACTTCATCTTTATCCAGCTCTTCTCCTTCGGTTTCTATTTCCACATAAACAATGTCGCCCAATTCGGATTGTGCAAAATCCGTAATACCGACAATTGCAATATTGCCTTCTGCTTTCACCCATTCATGGTCTGAAGCATACTTTAAATTTTCAGGAATATTCATAACTTATTCGTTTAAAATAGCTCTTGAAATAACAATCTTTTGAATTTCTGATGTTCCTTCGTAAATTTGAGTGATTTTAGCATCTCTCATCAATCTTTCCACGTGATACTCTTTTACATAACCATACCCTCCATGAATTTGAACGGCTTCGGTCGTAACTTCCATTGCCACTTGAGAAGCATATAATTTCGCCATAGCGCTGGCTTTTCCGAAAGGCATCCCTTTATCCTTAAGCCATGCCGCTTTTAAACACAAATTGCGTGCATTTTCTATTTTGGTTGCCATGTCTGCCAATTTAAAAGCAATGGCTTGATGCTGACAAATGGGTTTTCCGAATGCTTGTCGTTCCTTGGAATATGCCAATGCCAATTCATAAGCTCCGCTGGCAATGCCTAATGCTTGAGCCGCAATTCCTATCCTTCCTCCTTCTAATGTTTTCATTGCAAATTTAAATCCGAACCCGTCTTCTCCCACCCTGTTTTCTTTAGGAACCTTTACGTTGGTAAACATTAAAGAATGAGTATCGGAAGCTCTAATCCCCATTTTATTTTCTTTCGGTCCAACCTCAAATCCTTCCATTCCTTTTTCTACAATCAAACAATTAATTCCTCTATGACCTTTTTCGGGATGTGTTTGAGCAATAACCAAATAAACAGAAGCAGAACCACCATTGGTAATCCAATTCTTCGTGCCGTTCAATAAATAATAATCTCCTTTATCTTCTGCAGTAGTTCTTTGAGATGTAGCGTCAGAGCCTGCTTCCGGCTCCGATAAACAAAATGCTCCTATAATTTCTCCTTTGGCCAAACGTTTCAAATACTTTTCCTTTTGCTCTTCGGTTCCATATTTTTCCAATCCCCAGCAAACCAACGAATTATTCACAGACATAATTACCGACGCGGAAGCATCTATTTTTGAAATTTCTTCCATTGCCAATACATAAGAAATCGTATCCATTCCTCCGCCGTTATATTTGGGATCTACCATCATTCCTAAAAATCCCAATTCTCCCATCTGTTTCACTTCGTCTGCAGGAAATTGTTGTTTCTCATCGCGTTCTATAACACCCGGTTTTAAAACATTTTGAGCGAAATCTCGTGCTGCATCCCGCACCGCCAACTGTTCTTCTGTTAATTCAAAATTCATGATTTTCGTTTTTGTTGCCCACAAATTTAACTTTTTCGGCGTAATTTTAACGACTAAAATTAAAAATCATTCTAAAATGAAAGTAATCGGTTTAATGTCAGGAACCTCTACAGATGGAGTTGATATCGCCTACTGTGATTTTGAATTAAAAAATCAGCAATGGAACTTTAAAATAATTGAAGCTACTACCAAAAAATATGATTCCGAATGGGTTAAAAAGTTAAAAAATGCCGTTAACTTACCGGGGACTGAACTCATGGCTTTGGATGCCGAATACGGCACTTTTCTCGGACAACTGGTAAAAGATTTTACGGAAGACGGCGGTTTTCAACCCAACCTCATTGCTTCTCACGGACATACCGTATTTCACAATCCGGCAAAATATAGTTTTCAAATAGGAAGTGGAGCACATATAGCTGCCAAAATGCTACTTCCGGTGGTTTCTAATTTCCGGCAAACAGATACGGCTAAAGGCGGACAAGGCGCCCCTTTAGTGCCTTTAGGTGACAAATTGTTGT
>CAZLMS010000242.1:0-3333 GCA_964560645.1 uncultured Flavobacteriales bacterium
CGTTTTTCTTATCGTGAAAAATATTGAGTTTTTCCGTTTCTTGCGCTTCGTCTATAAAAATTTTAAAGTTTCCCAATCCTTCACCGATAGGTGTCCATTCTCCTATTTTATAGTTCTCGGTCAGCTTATCAATTAAACGAATAAATTGCCGGGCTTCAAAATTCTTTGTGTCATTTCCTTTTTTAAAATTATCCAATTCTTCCAACACGGTAATCGGAATAATCACATTATTGTCTTCAAAGTTTCTGAGTGCATTGTGGTCATGAAGTATCACAGAGGTGTCCAGAATGTAGTTTTTAACTTTTTTCCGTTTCATAAAATCAAGACTTTTGTCAAAAGTATTCGTTTTATTTAAAACGCTTACGATAAACTTTTCAACAGATTGTAACCTTTTTTAAAAAAAAGGTTTATATTTTTGCAAAAAATTACGTTATGAAGAAATTTCTATGTTCCTTAATGATTATCTCTTTTGGTGTAAACACATTTGCTCAAAGTGTAGGAATAAACGCTACCGGAGCAGCGCCCAACACAAATTCCATGTTAGATATAAGTTCTACCACTAAAGGTCTTTTAATACCCCGAATGACCACAGCCGAACGCACCGCTATGACATTGGGTATTTCTGATGAAGGAATGACAGTTTACGACACTACTACCGATTGTTATTGGCTATGGGACGGAACGCAATGGGTTCGTTTTACAACCAAAAACGAAAAAGATGCCTGGGAATTGGACGGAAACTCAGGTACTACTCCGGGAACCAACTTTATAGGAACCACCGATGCAAAAGACGTAGTGTTTAAAACAGCCGGCGTAGAGAGAATGAGGATAGAAGGAGATAATTTACTTACAGAAAATGTATTAGTAGGAATAGGAATAACCACGCCTTTACAGCCGCTTCATGTAGCAGGAGATATTGTGGTGGGAGGTGGTGCTACCGGCTACGACGGTAATACAGAATTTATTAAAATTGTGGGGCAAGCATCGGATTGGGTGATAGGAGTAAAAAATAATGGTTCAGCGGTGAATAACGATTTTTTCATAAGTAACACAGATGATACACCGGATGCGATATTTAATATTGAACAAGGAGATAAACAAATCGGAATAGGATTAACCTCTCCCGAATCACGTTTGCAAATTAACAGTAATTCAGGTGAAAATGCTCTAAGAGTTCAAGTGAATAATAATACTAAGTTATGGGTATTAAGCAACGGAGGAACCGTTCTGGGCACCTATTCTACCGTAGCTCCCACTGACGGCTTATACGTATCGGGAAATACAGGAATAGGAACAAGCTCTCCCGACGACAAACTGGATGTGATAGGAAACGGACAAATTTCAGGCTACCTGAGGGTGGGAAATCCTGCTATTCCTTCCGGGTTCACTTCAAGCATGATTACATTGTACACCCACTCTTTTGCATCAGGAGGAGGAGGATTTACCCAACTTAATGTTTGTGATGCAGCAGGAGACGGACATACGTGGAATTTTGTTTTATCAGGAACAGATTTAGGATATGATTTTTGGGATAATCTGGGACATCAAAATGTAGCAAATCTTTATACTCCATGGATTTGGGTGCCCAACGGTGCTACCGGTTTTACATTTGAAGGTTCTTATTCTTGCGATTTGGAAAACGGTTGGGATGGCGTGTATATGGAATATACTACAGATGGAACTACCTGGACAAAAATCAATACGGCAGATTTTTCAGTCGGAGCATATAATAATTCAGTAGAAGGCTCAAATTCTGCCTGTACGGGAAACAATCCTCAAGCTGCATGGACGGGAACTCACTCAGGTAGGTTTAGAGGTAGTTTATCATTATCCAACACATGGGTGCGTTTTCGTTTTGTAGGAATGGAAGATGGAGCTAATTCTACCGGAGCAGGGTTTAAATTATACGGATTTTCGGCTTATGCTCAAGTTACGGCAAGTGCCGGCGGGAGTTTTGCAGCCGGAAATATATATGCGGAAAAGAATGTGTATGCAGGCTCTAATGTGCTAATGGGAGATATTGCAGAATATTTTCCGTTGGAAGGCTCTGCCGAAGAAGGTGATTTAATAGAACTTATTCCCGGAAAAAAAGATATTTACAGAAAATCTGCAAAAGCATACAGCCCTTATTTGGTAGGAGTATATTCTACAGCTCCTACAGTTACTTTAAATAATCCTAATAGTGGAGTTCCGGTTGGTTTGCAAGGAAGAGTTCCTGTAAAAGTAACCGGCAAAATTGAAGCAGGAGATTATTTAACATCGTCAGATATTCCCGGCGTGGCAATGAAAGCCGATAAGCCCGGGTTTGTAATAGGTAAAGCATTAGAGTCTTTTGAGGGAAAGGAAGGAAAAATTCTTTGTTTAATACAACCTGCCTGGTATAATCCTGCAACAAACAACTCTCCTTTATCGGCGAATACTTTTGTGCTTCCGGCTCAACACAAAAATATACGAATAGAAGATGCTTCTATACAAAAACAAAGCAAAGTGTTTTTATCCATGTTACAGAATTACAAGGGAAAATATTGGATAGCAGAAAAAGGAAACGGTTATTTTGTCATTGAATTTTCCGATACCCAATCACAAGACTTAAACTTTGATTATCTGGTTTACAATGCCAAATACAAATCTTCCGAAAAAGAGGAAGGGCATACCTACATTTCCAAAACGGAGGAAGATATTATGAAAAAAGCTCATAAGAATGTAGTTCCCGACAATTATCAACCTGTTCCCGAATTAACCCGAACCACACCACCCCCTACTCCTGAAAAAACACATTACGCTTATGTATATACTAACGAAAAAGGTTTGGAATGTACCTGGAAGCCGAAGGAAACAGAAGAAACCAAAAATCAAACACAAAATATTGAACAACGAAAAGAAAACAGTTTTGATCCCGATTATGAAAAAACCGAAGATTAACCCAACCTTTTCAAAAAATTTACGTATTATTTAAACAAAAAAATAAACAATCATGAAAAAACATCTTTTATTTTTAGGGTTTTCAAGCATATTCACTGTTAATTTAGTCTTCGCTCAAAGTGTAGCTATAAACGCTACCGGAGCAGCACCTAATGCAAATTCCATGTTGGACGTAAGCTCCACTACTAAAGGTATGTTAATACCGAGAATGTCCACTGCCCAACGCACGGCAATGACGTTGGGGGCAGGAGATGAAGGAATGGCTGTGTACGATACCTCCACTAATTCTTATTGGCTATGGGACGGAACACAATGGGTGCAATTTACCATGAGTGGAAAAGCTTGGGAAATTACCGGCAACTCAGGCACTACTTCCGGTACTAACTTTATAGGGACCACCGATGCACAACC
>CAZLMS010000243.1:0-216 GCA_964560645.1 uncultured Flavobacteriales bacterium
GCATAAGATTAAAGATATTGTAGATAGTTTTGTTTAAAAAAACAATTCTTCCGCAATTTTATCGGCAAATAAAAACCCTTTATCCGTAGTAATATATTTTCCATTGTCTTCCACAACCCATTTTTTTGTTATCAATTTCTTTATTTCCCTGAAAAAATGGTCTTTATATAGCTTTGAAAAACTGTTTATTTCATCTTTTTTTATACCGAATTTTGT
>CAZLMS010000243.1:226-3323 GCA_964560645.1 uncultured Flavobacteriales bacterium
CGTGTAAGCACCAACTCATTGTAATTATCTTTTTCCGACAGAATTTCTTCTTCGTACCACGGTTTTTTATCGGTTATTCTTTTAGAATAAATCCAATTGTTTGAAATATTGATTCTTCTTTTGTTGTGATAATATGAATGTGCCGAAGGGCCTGTTCCCAAATAAGGTTTTCCTAACCAATAAGCCGAATTATGACGAGCCGAAAATCCCGGTTTGGAAAAATTAGAGACTTCATAATGTTCATACCCTTCGGCTTTTAATTTTTCGGAAAGTATTTGCATTTGCAAAGCATATTGTTTATCACTCACTACAAGAGTTTTTCTATTTTTAACTAAAAAATTCAATTCTGTTTTAGGCTCAACGGTAAGCATATAAGCTGAAATGTGCGAAGGAGAAAATTTCAGGGCTTTTTCAATGGTTTTTATCCATTTGGTATCACTTAATCCGGGAACACCGTATATCAAATCTATCGAAAAATTATCAAATCCTGTTTGTTGCATTTGATTTAAACATTTATACACATCTTCAACAGAATGTCTTCTTTTCATCCATTTCAAAATATCATTTTCAAAGGATTGAACCCCTACACTTAACCGGTTTATACCCATTCTTTTGTATGTTTTCAATTTTTCTTCACATGCATCGTCCGGGTTTATTTCTATGGTAATTTCAATGTCTGAAGATGTGTGATAATTCTTAAAAATTGTGTTTAAAATATTTTCTATTTCATCAGTTTTCATAAAAGAAGGGGTTCCTCCTCTAAAATATATTGTTTCTACCGGAAAATTAAAATCCGAACAAAAAAATCCCAATTCCTTTTGTATGGAAGATAACACTAATTCTTTAGATTTTAAAACAGTAGAAAAATGAAAATCGCAATATACACAAGCATTTTTACAAAAAGGAATATGAATATAAATACCGCTCACAAAAAATTGATTACATCTATTTAAACAAAAATATACCTTTGTTCAACCGAAAAAAATTAAACCTATGAAAAAGTATTTATTTTTTATTGTAGCAAGTACTATTTCATTATTATCAAGTGCTCAACAAGGGGTTCAAAATTTTGATTTTGAGCTTTGGACAAACGTTTCGGGAGTAGATGCTCCTAACGGTTGGGTGGTTTCCGTTCCCGGAGCTAAAGAATCTGCCGATGTACAAAACGGCTCTTATTCTCTCAAATTAGAAACTCAATCTGTGCCTTTTTTAGGAAATATGTCAGGGTTTGCCATTATAGGTACTTTACAAGGAACTACTATTGTTCAAGGTGAGCCGTGGAGTGGGGGAAAACCTAACATACTTAACGGCTATTATAAATACAATATTTTATCCGGAGATACCGGAGTTATTATTGTAAACTTTACCCGATGGACGGGAGATTCTACTAAAGTAATCGGTGCTACAACCCATTTTATTGACGGAAGTCAAACTAATTGGAATTGCTTTTCTTTGCCTATAAGTTGGGATGTAACGGATCCTAACACTCCCGATTCCGTAACTGTTTTTTTAGCCGCAAGTGCCAATAACATACAAGGAATGAATAATTACGGAACTCAAGCGGTAGGAAGTACACTTCAAGCAGATAATCTTTGTTTTGATTGCGGATGCTCTACTACCAAAGTAAACGAATTAAACAAAAACAATATTCAGGTTTTTTACCAAAACAGAACACTCAATATAGTATCTGCTTCAAACGAAAATTACCAAGTTGAAATATACAATATAACCGGTCAGAAAGTGAAATATTCAAACACTCAAAAACAAATTTATTTAAGTGATTTACCTGACGGAAGTTATATTTACGTAATAAAAAACAAAACAGGAGAAGTTATTCAAAAAGAAAAATTTGTAATTGCAGAATAACTATATGAAAGACATTTTTACTATAGATATTCATACGCACATTCTACCGGAAAATATTCCCGACTTTAAATCTAAATTCGGCTACGGCGGGTTTATTCATTTGGAACACCACAAACCTTGTTGTGCCAAAATGATGAAAGACGACGAGTTTTTCAGAGAAATAGAAGCTAACTGTTGGGACGCTTCCACACGAATAAAAGAATGTAATCACCACAAAGTTGATGTACAAGTTCTTTCTACCGTACCCGTAATGTTTTCTTATTGGGCAAAACCTCAGCACACCCTTGAAATATCTAAATTTTTAAATGACCATATAGCAAGTATTATACACGATTTTCCGCAAAGATTCGTAGGTTTAGGTACGCTTCCCATGCAAGCACCCGATTTAGCCGTAAAAGAATTGGAAAGATGTAAAGAAATAGGTTTAAAAGGTATTGAAATCGGTTCTCATATTAATGATTGGAACTTGGAAAATGAAAATTTACATCCTGTTTATGAAGCCGCCCAAGAATTAGGTATGGCTATTTTTGTGCATCCTTGGGATATGATGGGGAAAGAAAAAATGGAAAAATATTGGTTGCCTTGGTTAGTGGGCATGCCGGCAGAGACTTCATTGGCTATTTGTTCCATGATATTCGGGGGAATTTTTGAAAAATTTCCGAAACTCAGAGTAGCATTTGCCCATGGAGGAGGCTCTTTTCCTGCTACTATAGGAAGAATAGAACACGGATTTAAAGTGCGTCCCGATTTATGTGCCGTAGATAATGATAAAAACCCGAAAGAATACTTAGGAAAATTTTGGTTGGATTCATTGGTTCACGACCAAAAAATGCTTGATTATATTGTAAATTTGGTAGGTGAAAACAGAGTAGCCTTAGGTACGGATTATCCTTTTCCTTTGGGTGAGTTAGAACCCGGAAAACTTATTCATTCCATGCCTTATACGGATGAAAAAAAGGAGATGCTTTTAAGCGGCTCAGCTTTGGAGTGGTTAAATATGAAAAAAGAAGACTTTAAGGCTTAGTATTTTCTTGTTGTTTATCTACTTTTATTCTCTCTTCTCTGTTGGCTAATTCCCAAGCCAAATAAAAAGCTAAACGAGCTCTTTTTTCCAATAATTCATAATGAATTTTATCTTCCGTATCGGTAGGTTTATGGTAATCTTCATGCACTCCGTTGAAAAAGAAAATAGAAGGAATGCCATGTTTAGCAAAATTGTAATGGTCTGAAC
>CAZLMS010000244.1:0-3316 GCA_964560645.1 uncultured Flavobacteriales bacterium
AATGGGTAAATATGCTGTCATTCAAATCTTTTAATGAAAAACCCGTAATTTCCACATAAGGTTTCCCTGCCTGATTAAGAGAATTGTATATATTTAGCCTCCCTTTTCCCAGTTGTCCTGCTAATAAAACGTTCTCAGGAATGGTATCTATATTATCCGCTCCGGCTTTTACGAGTGAAAACATCTGTAAAAAAGTATAATTCGGATACATTGGCCTCAATAAAGCCAAAGCTCCCGAAACAACCGGAGCCGACATGGAAGTTCCTCCGTTCATTCCGTAATTATTGCCCGAATAAGTGGCATAAACTTTTCCGGGAGCAGCCACATCTATATGATAACCATAAGAAGCATTGGTTAAACGAGTGTCATCGTCCATAGTTCCTGTTACCGCCAAAACTTCGGGGTACCCTGCCGGATAGTTTATTTGGTCGTTGTTATCGTTCCCTGCCGATGCAACCACCAAAGCACCATAATTATATGTGGCATACTTCACTACATCGTGTCCGTAATTACCGCCCCCTCCCGCCCATGAGCAATTGATAATTTGTGCGCCATGTTCCGCCGCATACACAATTCCTTCATAACCATAAGGTACAGATGTGCCGTTATTTACTTTTACAGGTAAAATTTTAGCATGAAACCCCACTCCTGCCACTCCTTTACCGTTATCAGTATCTGCAGCAGCAATGCCCGCTACATGAACCCCATGGTTAATATCGTCTTTCACATTAGGAGAATTTGCCGTAAAATTCCATCCGTAATAGTTGTCTGTGTATCCGTCGCCGTCGTTATCTGTTCCATCCACGGGGTCGTTAGTGTTATAGGCAATTTTCTCATACAGATCTTCATGCAAAAAATCTATCCCGCTATCTACAATGCCTATCGTAACAAAAGGCGTGCTTTTAGAAATATTCCACGCATCGTATGCCTTCACAATTGCCAAATGATTTTGTGAAGAAATTAAAGAATCATTAGGAACGTATGCAAGACGAGCTATCGGCATTGACTCCGCATAATGGAAATAGCCCGTGTTTCGGAGTTTTCGCAGAAGTATTTTTTGATTAACCGATGCCGGATGTCGTAATTCGTAGATTGTGGTTAAGTCGACGCATTTGTTATCATACAAACATTTTTTTCTTGAGGAATGAGGAAATTTTTGAATAATCGTATCTATGGAAAACTCTTCTACAATATCTTGAAAATCTCTAAAATACCGAAAATCGTTCGCATAAATGCTTTTTACTTTTACCACTACTCTGTCTTGCCAATAGTTTTGTCCGAAAGCAAAAAAACAACCGGTCCACAATAAGCAACTAAATAACCACCACTTTTTCATAATATCGTTTTTCTCCAATCCGTATTTCCAATATGTAGTACCCTTTGGCTACTGATATTTGTTTTTCGGTTATTTGAAAAGACGTTTCTATCTTTTTACCCGAAGCATCGTAAATGATTATATCTGCAGGTTTTAGTGATTTAAAATACAATTCTCCATTTGAAGGATTGGGATAAACCTGAAAAAAGCCTTCGGAAAAAGCCCGAGAAGAAAGCGCTATATTGTCTATATATATGTCATCCGAAACAGCCGAACAACCGTTTGACAAAAAAACTTCTACCTGATAGATTCCCGTATCTTGGACAATTAAATATGAATTATTACCGCCCTGAACAGGATTTCCGTTCCAATACCATTGATAATATGCCGCATTAGTAGTAAATAAACTGTCTTGCCATTGGAAAATTTGAGGCTTCAGAGGCGACGTAAGGGGAATAAACACCACTGTATCGGAAACTGCTCTGCATCCGTTAGCATCGCTTATTGTTGCCGAAAGCTCCGTAAAATCCGAAATCTGCAATGTGTCCGTTACCGCGCCATTCGACCAGCTTACCAAATATAAATTATCAATTAAAAATACTTCTACCGTATCATCTTCGCAAAAAGAGGTATCGGAAGCAATATTCATAGCGGGTTTGGGAAGTTTCCAAGGATTAACGGTTAATTGTAACGTGTCTGAAATATCAAAACAGCCATTGCTATCTATAGCCACAGCATAATATAAATCCGAAGTATTTGCCGTCAATGTATCGGAAACTATATTTTGTTCAACCCATATTGTTACCGAGATATTGGGAGATGTTAAATAAACCGTAGTATCCCTGCACACCTCTTCACTTCCCGACACATTAAGTTTCGGGTTAAAGTCTTCATACAAGAAAGCAGCATATCCGTCGGCTTTACCGTATCCGAACGCATAATTAGGTAAAACACCGGTTAGAGAATCCTCCCTCGCCGTATTTCTAATTATTTCATTAATTTTTTGATAATCATAACGACTGCATTTTTCAAATAAAAGAGCTGCTATTCCCGCCACTCCCGGCGATGCCATGGAAGTTCCCCCGTCTCCTACATGGTATCCGTCCCAAGCTACTTTATAATCAGGATACGAAGCTACCATTGATAAAACAGGTGAAGTAAAAACCGAATTTCCCGGAGCTGCTACATCGGGCTTTAAAACACCTGTGCGCGTAGGTCCCTTGCTCGACGTTTCTCCCAGTTGTCCTTCTATATTTCCGTAATTATGTAAAGTGCCGGTTCTGTCGGTAATGGTGTCCCTGTTGTAATAATTGGCGACGGTAAGCACTGAAGGTAAACAGGTAAAACTGCTCACAAGAGATTGCAATGTGTCGGGAAGCCGGTAATTCACTATATCAGGGAAAATGGAGGAATCGGGTAGTCCGGTGCTTATCATGTCCGAATATCCTAAAATAGCGTTGGAAGTGGACCATACATCAAAACGTCCTTCTCCTGTTACGGAAAATCTCCATAAATAATTATTTACCGAATCGGGGTCTATAATAACCTGAAGCAAATAAGTGGTATCGTTTTGTTTATCAAAGCCCAAATAAAGCATTGCCAAACGGTCTCCCGTGTTGTTTTTAATGGTATCTACCAAAATTCCGTTGCCATCGTAATTATACACACCGTTGAAAATATCAGGCATGTTGAAAAATACAGATTCTCCTCTATGGTTGTATGAGGGGGATATCTTATCCACACCAAAAGAAAATTCCGCTCGGTTAAATTTTAATGTATCCGCCCAAAGTTCAAAAAACACTACATCATTGCCGTAAGGGCCAAAGTCTAAAGAAGGATTATCGTCAAACCAGGTAAACGTTGTGTCGGATGATATATCATATCCCAAATGCCATTTTCCCACAGCTCCCGCATTTCCTGCCGCACATACCACTGCCCTGCCTTCCTTTTGACGAATCATTTGGTCAATAATTTGTGCATAATAATCCGTTCCGTCATGCG
>CAZLMS010000245.1:0-3292 GCA_964560645.1 uncultured Flavobacteriales bacterium
AAATGTAGTCGCTGTAGTAGTTGTAGTAGTGTAGTAGCATCCAATTTGAAAAAATGGACAAATGCAAGCAGAAAACAAACAAAAACAACCTCGCTACACACAAAAACAAGCTCAAAACAGCCTCAATCAAGCTCAAATACACCCCAATTCATACAAATACATACAAAATTTTACACACTCATACCGCAATACTCAAGTGAAATTTCAAGCTGTTGCACCTTTGCTGTATGAAACAATTCATAAGCATTATAGTACTCATCCTATTATTAATTGCCGGCAAAAAAGGTTATGGTTTATATAAAAAATACCGCCATGCCAAGCAATTAAAATTCTTTGTAGCAGGCATACAACTACCCAAACTGCAATTGACTGATATTATCCAACCGGTTACATTAACTATTCGTCAAGCCATTACCAATTTTTCCACGTCAAACTTTACCCTTTCGGCACTCAATATTGATGCTTATACCCCAAGCGGTAAGTTAGTCGCCCAACAAAAACAACCCCTAAACCAACCCATACAAATCAAACCCAACCAAACCACCGAAATACCCTTACAATTCGAGCTTTCGCCCCAAACACTTATTCAACTTATCCGCGAAAACGGCGGTGTTTTTACCGCCGGCAGCAACTATTTAACCACGGGAACTTACGGCATTAAACTGCGACTTAAAGGATATGTACAAGCCGAAGGATTCGATATTGATATTGACCAAACCATAACCGTATAGCATGACACAAGAAATTATCATCACACTCATTGCCATTTTGTTTTCCGGGTTTATCGGATTAGTGGGCTATTGGTTAAAATCCGTTTATGCCGAGTTTAAATTATTACTGAAAGAACTCATGGACTACACCAACAAACTGGAACAACTCATTGTAGGCATCCAAATACACATTGACAAAGCCATAGAAGAAGACATCCGCGAAATAAAAACCGACATCAAAACCTTATACCAACGCACCAATAAACACGACAATCAATTAGCAGCACTTTCAAAATAATGACACAAAACAATACATATTACCCACATAAGTTGCACGACACAGGCAATGTTGTTCGTGGCGGAAGAGTAGAACGCTTTTGGCAGCATGAAGGTGTGCAAATTTATCCGCAGCAATTTATCGGTGTAGATGAAGTTGAAAATCACCCGTGGCTATACGACCCCGAAAAAGCAATCGAACAGTTTAGTTTGCGAAGTATTGAGTTTGGTAATTGGATGAACCAAGAAGAACGCGCCAATTTTCTCTATGCAAGCATGCTTTCTTTACATCATTTAGCCCGCATATTAAAAATTAAAGACCATCAAATTGGTTTTGGCGGACGATTGTCCATTGCCTTAGGCGCACGAGGAAAAGGCAAAGCCGCAGGTCATTACGAACCTTCGCCTTATGCGGTTATCAACTTAACTAAAACGCAAGGTATCGGCGTAATTGCCCACGAATACGCACATGCCATTGACAATATTCTTTCGTTTCACACCGGTGGTAAACAACAAATGTATGTATCGGGCGGACGCACAACCCGAAAAGGCTTTGATGAAAATATCGCTGAAAACGGCAATTATTTCGAGCAACAATTCGAGGAATTATTCAACCGCTTATTTTTCGACAACCAAGGCAATCCAACCGATTTTTCCGAAAACTTGCAAGCTTTTGATGATTATTGGCATCGCCGAAACGAAATTTTCGCCCGCACTTTTGAGGTATATGTCAGCCTGAAAAAGAAACGGCATCGCATAACCAATCACTTTTTAGTTCGAGGGATTCAAAACAAAGCCTATCCGTCCGCAGAATTAGTAAAAGAAGTAGTGCCGCTAATAGAAAACATCTTGCAAAAAGGATTTGAAGTGATGGCAAAAAATCGTCCTTTGGCAGGCATTACCGTAAACGGATACCAAGGTTTTCGCAAAACCATAAAACACAACGCCAATTTAGACGACACCTTACAAAACATGCAGCGAATTGCTTACCGCGATACATGGCAAGTAGCCGAATTGGCCAAAAGTCTGCAAGGCGATACCGTAAAAGAAACATGCGAGAATATTTGGAACTTTTTACGCCAAAATACCCGTTACAAATTAGACCGTCAAGGCGTGGAAGAATTGCGCACCCCTGCCCGCAGTTTGGTGGATGGCAAAAAAGGACTTACCGACCCTGCTTACGGTATTGACTGCGACGACTACACCATACTTACCAGTGCTTTGTTGCTCAATTTAGGTATTCCGCATGAGTATCGCGTGGCTGCTTACGAAGCCCCCGGACAGTTTCAACACATTTATGTGGCTGCTTTCGATGCTTTTGGCAACACCTACATTATAGACCCTGTGCCTGAAATACCCCATTTCAATTATGAAGCAAAACCCATTATTGACCTAAAAACTATTACTATGGAATTACAAGAATTATCAGGCGTAAACAATCAAGCCAAACAAGAACTGTTGGAAGAAATCCGCCAACCGTTTACCCTTTCGGGCATTGACAACGACCCGGAAGATGAAATTTTGGAACAACATTTCCTTTTCGGATTAGGCGAAGTAGATACCGAAGAAGAAGCCGACATTGTGCTCTCGGGTGCCGACCTTCCCGAAATGGTGGAACGCGGTTTATTGGCCGAAGTGATGAAAGCCAAATTGGCATTGATGAAAGAACAAAACAACCCTTCGGAATTAAGCCAAATTATTGACGTGGAAAAAGAATTGTCTTTTTTCAATGATTTAACTGATGCATGGGATGATGCCGATGAACGCATGGACGTTATCCAAGAAGCTATTGAGTCCGGTTCGGCATACAGCAATTTTTTCAAATCGTTGCTTTACAGTCTTACCCAATTGGAAAATGAAGAACAATTGAGCGGTTTGGACGATGAAGAAATCTACCTTGCCCGAATGGATGCCGACGAAATGGCCGACGGCGAATTGGGTTTGTTCCGCAGACGAAAAAACCGTTCGGCGAAAAAAGGCCGTTTGCGCAATTTCTTTAAAAAAGTAGGAAATGCCGTAAAAAAAGGGATTAAAGCCGTGGTAAAATACAACCCTGCCACTATTGCCATGCGCACCGCCGTGTTGCTTTTATTGAAAGTCAATTTTCTGAAAATTGCCGAAAAACTTATTTACGGTTACCTGACAGAAGAACAAGCCAAAGCGCAAAATTTAGATTTAGCCGAATGGCAAAAAATCGTCAATGCCAAAAACAAGCTTGAAAGCTATTACACCAAAATCGGCGGAGATGCCACCAAGTTTAAAGCTGCCATTGTCAAAGGGAAAAAAAAAAAAAAAACGGGCTTACA
>CAZLMS010000246.1:0-638 GCA_964560645.1 uncultured Flavobacteriales bacterium
TACGCAAAGAATAGACGAGGTTGTTACTCACAAAGTGTTTGGAATGCTGATTTTTATAGGCATCATGTTTTTGGTTTTCCAGTCTATTTATTCATGGTCCGAAAAGCCGATGATGTGGATAGAAGACCTTTTTGTTTTCGGTTCCAACAAACTCGATTTACTTCTTCCCGACGGCACGCTCAAAGATTTGCTTCTCGACGGAATTATCGCAGGGTTAAGCGGAATATTGGTTTTTATTCCGCAAATTGCCTTTTTGTTTTTCTTCATTTCCATTTTGGAAGACAGCGGTTATATGGCTCGTGTAACCTATTTATTTGATAATATTTTACGCCGTTTCGGGTTAAACGGAAAATCCATTGTTCCTTTACTTAGCGGAATGGCGTGTGCTGTTCCGGCAATATTGGGAGCAAGAACCATCTCTAATAAAAAAGAACGGCTAATTACCATTTTGGTTACTCCGCTTATTAGCTGCAGCGCCCGGATTCCTGTTTATACTTTGCTTATTGCTTTGGTTATTCCAAACTATCAAATATTCGGTATTTTTAACTTAAAAGGATTGGTTCTTCTGGCGCTTTATTTCTTAGGTTTTATTGCCGCCTTGATTTTCGGGTTTATTTTTAACCGAGCCGTAAAAACTC
>CAZLMS010000246.1:648-3284 GCA_964560645.1 uncultured Flavobacteriales bacterium
CAAGAACCCAGTTATTTTATTATAGAAATGCCTACTTATCAATTACCGCGATGGAAAAATGTTTTTATTACGATGTTTGAAAAAGTAAAAGTATTTGTAACAGACGCCGGTAAGATAATACTAACTATTTCGATTATCCTTTGGTTTTTAGCCTCTTACGGACCCGGAAAATCAACCGTAATAGAAAAAAGAACGTTGAACGAATCTTATTTATCGGAAATCGGCAAAACCATAGAACCTGCCATAAAACCTTTAGGATATAATTGGAAAATCGGTATTGCATTATTATCGTCTTTTGCCGCCCGGGAAGTTTTTGTAGGAACCATGGCAACCATATACAATATAGAAGACCCCGAAAATATCAGTTCCATCACCGAAAAAATGCAAAAAGACATTTTCGATTCGGGCGAAAAAGTTTACTCTACTGCTACCGGGCTTTCTTTGATGATTTTTTATGCTTTTGCGATGCAATGTATGAGTACTCTTGCCATCACATACCGAGAAACCAAGCATATCAAATGGCCGATTATCCAGTTTTTATACATGTCTGTATTGGCTTACTTATCCTCTTTGGCTGTTTATCAAATAATGAGTTGATGTCCTTTGCAAAAACAATATCTTTGCATTAATGCAACAAGCGGGGAAATATATTATTGTATTCGGAGTCATAATATTAATCATAGGACTTATCGTCTACTTTCTGGGAGATAAATTCAGCTGGTTTGGAAATTTGCCGGGAGATATTAAATACAAACATGATAATGTATTTATTTATTTTCCAATCACTTCCATGTTAATTTTAAGCGTTATTTTAACGATTATCTTAAACCTTTTGAAAAAATTCTTTTAATTCCAAATTTTGCTTCCCTCGGAACAGTTTGTACAAATGTCAATATCTTTTCTGTTCTTAAGAATTTGTTTGCGAAAGTTTGCACTTTTTTCATTTGCAAAAACTTGACGTAATCCCTCTGTGTAAACATTTCCGAAAGCATATTGAGCATCTTTGTCAAAACAGCACGGAACAAGGTTTCCGTCAAAGGTAATTACCGGTGATGTCCAACTTCGCCAACATTTGTTTTTCATCGGATTTTTCAATACATATTTTCCGTTTACTTTTTTATAGCGGGAATACTTAAGATTGGTCGGCATTAACGGATTTCCGTTTTCATAATTATAGAATTGTGCCGTTTTTAGTTTTAACTTGTCTATTTCAAGCTGTTTTGCCATTTTTTTTAGCTTCGGTATTTGATGTTCATTTGTTTTTAAAACCAAGAATTGCAAAATAACATACGGCTTTTGCGTATTTGCCTCTTTTTTGGCTTCTACCAGATTTTTAACTCCTTGTAAAACCGTGTGAAGGTTTCCGCCTTTTCTGTATTTTTGATAACTCTCTTGAGAAATTCCGTCAATGGAAATTATCAATCTGTTGAGTCCAGAACGGATGAGTTTTTGACAATTTTCCGGTGTTAAAAAATGTCCGTTAGTAGAAGTTATGGTGTATATATTTTTCTTAGCGGCATATTTCACTAAATCAAAAAAATGAGGATTTATAAACGGTTCTCCTTGAAAATACAGGGTAAGATTTAACAAGTATGGAGCCGCTTCATCTATTGTTTTCTTAAAATTATCAAACTTTAAATTTCCTGTAGCTCTTGAAAATTGTTTGAGTCCGCTCGGACATTCCGGACATTCCAAATTGCAAGCTGTAGTGGGTTCTATTGCTAAATTTACGGGATAATGATTAAAAATATATTTTTTGGTAATACTTGAAATTAAAAAAGAAACCTTTGAATGAAAATAATTAAGTATTTTAGAAAAAGTCAGTGTTTTTGCAAAAAACCAAATATCATAAAGTTTATTCAAAATCAATAAATTAGTTTTTGATATTTTACGATGGCATTCTTTGCCATGTCTTTCAACTTTGCTGCGGCATCAATAAGCATCGTTTCATCGGGAGGGAACGGCACTATTTGGTTTCCAATCATTTGTAAGGTTTCTTTTTTTAATGCCCGCTTGTCTCCCACAAAAGTTACTACATTATTTTCAAACACTACGTCAGAGGTTAAAGGTTCAGATGCCAAAAGCTCATTGGTATAAGGATTTATCAAATCTATTACTCCGGCTACTCTGGCTTGTTTAAATTGTCGCACTTGTTTCACGTTTGCTTGAACCCGAATAATTTTATCCACTTTAATATCATTACCTAAAGAGTCTTTTTTCACATTGCCGTTTTCGTCATACACATAAGTCCAACCGTCTTTTACGTCTGCTTGCTCTACCCATTCTTTTTCCGCCACCTGCTCGGGAGATACGGAAATATCTCTGATTTTTATGAAAAAAATATAATCATATTGAAAGTCTTTATCTTCCGTTTTGTAAAATTGTTTCCATTCGGAATTTAAATCGCTTACCACCATTTTCATCAACTCTGTTTCAAATTGTTTGGGTAAAATTTTATTGCTCTCGTTTACCATTTTCACCAACACATACGATGTGCCTATCTGTTTGGCTTTTTGCATTTTTTCGGCAATTCCGGGATATGTGGGCATTATGTTTTTTGCCTTTTGCAACTCTGCGTATCCTTGCCGAGCCGCTGATTTATCGTTCTGTTGCAATAATTGCTCGGCATGATTGAC
>CAZLMS010000247.1:0-3256 GCA_964560645.1 uncultured Flavobacteriales bacterium
AATCCACCCTCCCGGTTTCTTTATCTACATTGTAAAAAACAGGTCTGTAGAGTTTACCCGAAAAATTTACCGGAGAGCCGTGGGTAAGATGTCCGCCGTGAGAAAGGTTAAACCCCATAATGGTATCGCCGGGTTTTAAGCACGCCAACATTACCGCAGCATTGGCTTGAGCGCCGGAATGTGGCTGCACGTTTGCCCAACATGCACCGAATAATTCTTTAATGCGGTCTATAGCCAATTGTTCTACTTGGTCCACAAATTGACAACCTCCGTAATATCGTTTAAAAGGCAATCCTTCGGCATATTTATTGGTTAATACCGACCCCATGGCTTTTAACACCTGTTCGCTTACGAAGTTTTCGGAAGCAATGAGTTCGATTCCTTCGGTTTGTCTTTTTCTTTCCGATTCTATCAGTTCAAAGATTTGAGAGTCTGTTTTCATGTTATCAGGTTTACTTTGCAAATGAACAAATTTTTTTGTTTAACTTTGATTATACGATATTTTCATTTTTCAACAAGACAGGATAGGAGAGAATAAACAAAATGAAACAATGAGAAAATAAGAAACCAAAGATTCTTGGAGGGCAATACTTGTAAAATATCGGAGGTTTTATAATCAAGCGCTGTGCAGTATGTTTTTTCGATTTTGCTTTAAAGCTAATTAGTTTTTTCTTTCAACATTTTTCTTACTTTTGCGTTCACTAAACAGAATAACAATGTCCAATCAATTATTAAAGGGAAAAAAGGGAATTATTTTCGGTGCATTAGATGAAAAATCAATTGCATGGAAAGTGGCTGAAAAAGCCAAAGAACAAGGTGCGGAATTTACTTTAACCAATGCACCGATAGCCCTTCGAATGGGAAAAATCAATCAACTGGCGGAGAAATGCAATGCACAAGTAATCCCTGCAGATGCCACTTCGGTAGAAGATTTGGAAAACCTTTTTAATCAATCTATGGAAATTTTGGGCGGCAAGGTTGATTTTGTATTGCATTCCATAGGAATGTCGCCTAATGTGAGAAAAAACCGACCTTACACGGATTTGAATTATGACTTTTTTCAAAAAACATTAGATGTTTCGGCAATTTCGTTTCACAAAGTGCTGCAAACTGCCATGAAACTTGATGCCATTAACGAGTGGGGTTCTGTTTTAGCCTTGTCATATATTGCCGCTCAAAGAGTTTTCCCCGATTACAACGATATGGCAGAAGCGAAAGCATTATTGGAATCCATTGCTCGAAGTTTCGGTTATCATTACGGGATTGCAAAAAAGGTAAGAGTAAATACCATATCCCAGTCGCCAACACCTACTACTGCCGGAACCGGAGTAAAAGGGTTCGACCAATTCTTGTCCTATGCAGATGCCATGTCGCCGTTAGGAAACGCTCCTGCCGAAGCATGTGCCGATTATTGTATAGTAATGTTTTCCGATTTAACCAGATATGTAACCATGCAAAACCTTTACCATGACGGAGGATTCTCCGCCATGGGTGTAAGTGCGAAAGTAATGGAAAAGTTTAAATCATAATATTCTAAAAAACAAACAACTATGAAAGTAACCGTAGTAGGAGCCGGAAACGTAGGCTCAACTTGTGCCAATGTATTGGCCCATAAAGAAGTATGTAATGAAGTAGTACTTCTTGACATTAAAGAAGGTGTTGCCGAAGGAAAAGCGCTTGATATGTGGGAAACATCTCCCATCAACCTTTATGACACCAGAATTACGGGCGTAACTAACGATTATTCTAAGACCGCCGATTCCGAAGTAGTAGTTATCACTTCCGGAATGCCTCGCAAACCGGGAATGAGTAGAGACGACCTGATAGCTACCAATGCCAAAATTGTAAAATCGGTTACCGAGCAAGTAATTAAATACTCTCCCAACGCAAAAATCATAGTGGTTTCCAATCCGTTGGATGTAATGACTTATACGGCATATTTGACTGCAAAAGTAGATTCTTCCAAAGTGTTTGGAATGGCAGGAATTTTAGATACTGCCCGCTATCGTTCTTTTATTGCGATGGAATTAAATTGTTCTCCAAAAGATATTCAAGCACTCTTATTGGGAGGACATGGAGATACAATGGTGCCGCTTCCGAGATATACCACGGTTTCCGGTATTCCGGTTACGGAATTGATAGACAAAGATAAACTGGATGCTATTGTAGAAAGAACGAAGTTTGGAGGTGGTGAAATCGTAAAATTGTTAGGAACTTCCGCTTGGTATGCACCGGGAGCTGCAGCAGCTCAAATGGTGGAAGCAATTGTAAAAGACCAAAAGAGAATTTTCCCTGTTTGCTCTTGGTTACAAGGTGAATATGGATTAAGTAATATCTATTTGGGAGTTCCGGTTAAGTTAGGTAAAGACGGAATAGAACAAATTATTGAATTGGATTTGACGGAAGATGAAAAATCTTTATTGTATCAATCTGCCGACCATGTAAAACAAGTAATGAAGGTATTGGACGACTTAAAATTATTTGAAACCGTAGAGAATTAAAAAAATTATATTACCTTTGCAAACCTTTTAAATTTAAAATTTACACATTATGTATGTTATTGTAGATATAGCGGGGCAACAGTTTAAAGTAAAAAAAGACCAACAAATTTTCGTTCATCGTTTAGATGCCAAAGAAGGAGATAAAGTGAAATTCGACAGAGTTTTACTTATCGACAATAAAGGAAAAGTAAATGTTGGCGCCCCGACTATTGAAGGTGCAGCTGTAGAAGCTAAAGTTTTAGAGCACCTTAAAGGCGATAAAGTTATTGTCTTTAAAAAGAAACGAAGAAAAGGGTACAAAGTGAAAAACGGACATCGTCAGTACCTGACAAAAATTCAAATTAGCGCAATCTCCGAAAAAGGAGGTGCTAAAAAAACTACTAAAAAGACTGCAGAGAAAGCTCCCGAAGAGCCTAAAGCAGAAGATAAAAAAGCATAATAACTCATAAAAACTTACAACTATGGCACATAAAAAAGGTGTAGGTAGTTCGGACAACGGTAGAGAATCACATAGTAAACGGCTTGGAGTAAAACTTTTTGGAGGACAATTTGCTAAAGCCGGAAATATTATTGTTCGTCAAAGAGGAACGAAGCATCATCCCGGAAATAACGTTGGAATGGGAAAAGACCACACTTTATTTGCATTAACCGATGGGATAGTACGCTTTAAAAAACGTAGAAATAATAAATCATACGTGTATATAGAGCCTGTAAGCAATAACTAAATCTATGTACAAATAACGGAAGAACAAAAG
>CAZLMS010000248.1:0-3208 GCA_964560645.1 uncultured Flavobacteriales bacterium
ATGGCTAAATAAATGGTTTTATTGATAACCCGGGAGTTTTCTCTTACTTTAAATACAATACCATCGAACCATACAATAAAATAAACCGGTTCCAAGGGTCTGTTTTGCCAATGAATGATGTCTTGACTTATTTTATCGGTTATCTTTGAAATGGTCGAAGGCGACAACCTGAATCCATAGATTTCTCTCAATTGTTCTTCTATATCCGAATTGCTCATCCCCTTGGCATATAAGGATATTACCAGGTTTTCAATACCTAAAGACAGACGACTGCGTTTAGGTACAATTTGCGGCTCAAAGGAAGCTTCTCTGTCGCGGGGAACATTGATACGTATTGAGCCGTGTTCTGTTTTTATTTCTTTGCTGCCATAGCCGTTACGGTAATTATCGGCATGTTCTCTGCTTTGATTTTTCTCATATCCTAAATGAGCGTCAAGCTCTGCTTCCAACAGGGCTTCTATGCCTCTTTTGTAAATATCATCCATAAAGGATAAAAATTCTCCGGAATCCTTAAATTGCTTTAGAAATTCTTTGCTTAATAATTCTTCTTTTTTCATGGCGCTGTGTTTTTAACGGTTATAAATTTATTTCTTTTTTTATATCATCCCAAACCAACTCTATCCGGTTTGGGAAATTTACCGTTTACACAGTTTTTTAAATACTACCATATTATAGCTTATAGTGAGAGAACTGCTGCAAGCAAGGTTTTCGCTCCTTAGCCAACTTTCTCTCGGTGGACAGGAAAATGCTTCGAAACCGCTACAAGTCACATACAAACCGTTACTTCCACCACTTAAAAAACTTTAATAACTCCTAAAACCAAGAAACTTGGAGTTTGAGAACCTTTTCGGTTTCAGGGGATATTTTATATAATTCGCTTATTCTTTGACCAACAACCCAAATAATGTTTTTTTCGTCTTCCACTACATAGATGTTTTCTTTTTCGTGTGCGGGTATTTTATTATCTGTCAAAAAATCGCTTATCTTTTTTCTTCCTTTCATTCCGAGCGGAACAAAATAATCGCCTTGTTTCCATTTTCTCAATCGAAGTGTTCCGTGTATCTTGCCGGCATCTATGTATTCCGTAAAAGGCGGTTTGTTTTTTATTTCAATTTCGTTTAACGTTGTTTCTTCTATAAATAGCTGAGGTTGTTTAAGTTTACGGTTTTTTGGAAGAAGGTAAATAATATTTTCGTTTTCAAAAAAAAGTTGATATTGCCTTGAAACAAACGTTTTACCTTTTTGATGAAAATTCTGGTAAATATCGGTACATTGATTTTTAGAAAACCCTTTGTTAATAAGATATTTATCGAGCAAAAATTTTCCGAAAGGGTGTTTTTTCAGTTGTGCGATATGCAGTTTTACAAGTTCTTTTTCTTGAGTGATAAACGGGGTAATTTCTTTTTCAAAACAGTATTCCAAAAAGTCATATTCGGTTCTGAGTAAATTAAAATTTTCAGCGGCAACACCGGTAAAAGAAGGTTTTATTTTTTCTAATTCCGGAATAATGTTCAAGCGGATTTTATTTCGCAAATATTTTTCTTCGAAATTAGTTTTATCGTGGCGAAAAACGATTTGATTTTCTGCGGCATATTGTTCAATTTCCTTTCTCGTAATTTCCAAAAATGGGCGAACAATACGATTGTTTTCAGGCAAAACTCCTTTCAATCCGCTAATTCCTCCGCCACGCAAAAAGTTAATAAAAAAGGTTTCTATGTTGTCGTTTAAGTGGGTGGCAACGGCGATTTTGTCAAAATTTTTTTCTTTTCTTATTCTTTTCAATTCATTAAAGCGAATATTTCTGGCAATTTCCTGAACCGAATGTTTTTTATTTTCTTCAAAAACAACAGGGTTTACATCTGCAACAAACACGTCTTTTCCAAGAATTTTTTTCACCAATTCGGCATCTTTGCCAGAATCTTCTGCCCGAAGATGGTAATTTACATGTACGCCGAAAATTTTATGTCCCAGTTTTTTAAGAACATCCCACAACACCATGGAGTCCACACCGCCGCTTACCCCTACAACCACTTTATCGGAAGGGCTTAATAACCGGTTTTTTTCTATAAAAAGTTTTATTTTATGCAGAAACTCCACGTGATTTTAAAAATTGTTGAACGGTTTTGGCTTTTAACAAACATTCTTCATATTCTTTTTCGGCTTCTGACAAATAAGTAATAGCACCTCCCACAAGGTAGTTTAAATATTTATGGGTTTCATTATATACCAATGTTCTGATAACTACATTAAAATCGAAATCTCCCGAAGGTAAAATGTATCCGATGCTGCCTGAATATATTCCGCGCTTTGTTTCTTCCAGTTTTTCAATGGTTTCCATCACTGTTTTTTTCGGCGCTCCGGTCATGGAACCCATGGGAAAAGAGGCGTGTATAATATCTTTAAAAGTGATGTTTTCTTTTAACCGGCAACTTACGGTAGAAATCATTTGATGTACCGTATCAAACGAATAAATGCCGAAAAGTTCTTCTGCTTTTACACTGTTTCTTTGGGCGATTTTTGACAAATCGTTTCGCACCAAATCTACAATCATTACGTTTTCCGTTCGGTCTTTAAAACTGTTTTGCAAGATGTTTTTTTGCAAGACATCTTGTTCGGGGTTTTTACTTCTCGAAATCGTTCCTTTTATGGGTTGGGAAATAAGTTTTTCGCCGGTTTTTTGTAAAAACCGTTCGGGACTTGCAGAAATTACATGTTTTTGATTAACTTTAAAATATGCCGAAAAAGGATTTTTGGAATATTCGTAAAAATCACAGAAAAATTCAAAAGGAGAGAGGTTTACATTTTCTGAAAAAAGTTCGGTACAATAGTTTATCTCGTAAAAATCGCCTTTTTGAATATGGTTTTTAATCTCTTTTATTTTAGATAAATAACTGCTTTTTGATTCTCGAAATTGTAATTTAAAATCAAAAATTCCCGGTGTGTAAGGTTGAAAAAGAAGTTGGTTTATGATTCTTTCATCTTCCGTGGAAGCATTCAATATTTGAACTTCTGCCTCATGTTCGGAATAAAACCAAATCAACACATCCGGTTTAAAAAAGCAAACATCAGGAAATTCTATATTATCGGTATTTCGGCTTGTTAGAGAGGAGTCAATAGTGTTTTTGTAATCATAGCTTACAGCGCCAAACCAAAAATCATTATTCTTTATGTGGGTTAAATTTGAAATGAAATTATAGTTGCTTAATGC
>CAZLMS010000249.1:0-3207 GCA_964560645.1 uncultured Flavobacteriales bacterium
CGTGCAATCGGCGTAATTTTTCCTTTCACTTTTTGATTCATATCTACCAATATTTCACTATCCAAGGGTAAAAACAAATCTATTCTGGAACCGAATTTTATAAACCCTATTTCCTCTCCTTGTTTTACTTCTTCTCCTACTTTTACATACCAGCAGATTCTTCTTGCTAATGCTCCCGCTATTTGCCGCAACAATACTTCTTTTCCGTTTTTATGTTGAAAAACCATGGTGGTTCTTTCGTTTTCTATAGAAGATTTCGGATGCCATGCCACCAAAAATTTCCCCGAAAAGTATTGAAAATATTTTACCACCCCGCTAATCGGCGACCAATTGATATGTATATTAGTGGGAGACATGAAAATAGACACTTGTATTCTCTCTGTCTGAAAATACTCGTTTTCTTGAGTTTTTTCTATTACCACCACTTTACCGTCGGCGGGACAAAGCACTACCTCGTCATCCAAAGCGGGAACTCTCGAAGGTTTGCGAAAAAACTGCAAAAGCAATAAAAAAAATGCAATTAAAACGGAAAGTATCAATAATCTGGCTATAATATTATCCACCAAAAAATGAACGGTAATTCCTATTGCCAATACCGTCGTAAGTGCCACCGATAAGATTATATATCCTTCTTTGTGAATTGTCATGCGGCAAAAGTAATAGATTTTCTATGGTAATTAACCACTGTTTGCAAAACGGGTTTATTTGGTATATAAAACTTCAAAATCTCTTATGGGATAAGGGTGAGAATAATATCCTTGGGAGCTGTAATCGGTTAATCCATAAAATAACAGTTTGTTGTTTTCCGAAAATAATATTTGCTTGTTAAGAGTATCCACTTTTACGGTAGATACATCCCCGGCAGAAATACGGTTGGTTACGCTCGATGAGTTATATTCGTACATATAAATTCCGCCTGTAGCAGCTATTAAAAAATCGTGGGAAGAAATTTGTTCCACATCGTTAAGGTAAAAACCCGCCGAAAAAGAATAAGGCTCAAAATACCCGCCGTTACTTACGTCATACAAAAATACCCTTGCTTGATTATTGGCATCATTACCGAAAACAAAATACTGCGTGGCGTTTCTCCTGAAAATTTCTATTCGATTATCCAAATCAATGGAAGTTCGCCATTTTTCACTACCCGATTGTGCGTAATAAACCACCAGTTCCATGTAATTATTACCTAAAATTTGATTGACCGAAAAAGTGTAATCTTCATCTTTATATAAAGCATATGAAATTTCATTGGAAAACGGAATTTGATAAATATTATACCCCGATTCGTCATATCCTTTAATTCCCCATTGATATATTCCCGTAAAATATTCATTATTAAAAGCATAAAAAGAAGTAAATGTCGGTGAAGGATAATTGTACGCTTCGGTTATTTGCCATTCTATAGCTTGAGTACGGGCATCGATAGCGGCTGCTTTATTGTAATATTCGGGAATAATTACCACTTGATGAAATTTTGAAGAAACCGCCATATCTAAAAAATCATTGGAAAGATTAGCCAAATTCACCGTTGAATTATCTTCTACATATAGCAAATCCACCAATGTATTGTCTGCAGAAGGTTGTGAAACTACGACCACACCTTCCCGTTCAACCGGTAATGCATAAATATATAACTGCACGTATTCTTTGGAAACATTCACTCCGTCAGAAGCTTCTATTTTAAGCCAATAAATACCCGAAGACAAATCCGTATTGGAAATCACATATCCCACCGAAAATGTTTTCTGTTTCTGATTTGCCGAAGCAATATCCAAACGCTTATCCGCCGGACGCATATTTTCATCCATCAATTGAACAAATATATAAGAAATTTGGCGGTCATCACTTACCTCTGCCTGAACAGGAATAGTATCCGATGCCGTAAAATCGGAATAATCGGCAGGAGAAAGAATTTTTATTTCCGGAAATATTTTGTCCTTTCGGTCTTTCCGGCAAGCATTCAATAAAATAATAGCCGTAAAAAAGATAAAAAACCGTTTCATATCTTGTAAAGATAAAAAATACTTTTCAACAAAAATAATTCCACCTGCATTTTTTTGTATTTTTGATTGAAAGAATTATCATCATGAGTGAAAACAAAAAACATTTGGAATCAAACACATACAACAGCCACTTATCTTCCGTACTCCCCGATTATTTGGAAAAAGGAAAATTACCTCCGCAAGCCGTGGATTTGGAAGAAGCCGTTTTGGGCGCAATGATGCTCGAAAAAGCCGCCGTAAATGAGACAATTGATATTCTTCACGACAAGGCGTTTTACAAACCTGCTCATAATACCATTTTCAAGGCTATCCATAATCTTTTTAGCCGATCCGAACCTATTGATGTTCTTACCGTAACGCAAGAATTAAAAAAAATGGGCAAACTGGAAGAAGTCGGAGGCGCTTATTACATCTCCCAACTCACCGCACGAGTAGGTTCTGCCGCCAATATTGAACATCATGCCCGCATCATTCTTCAAAAATATATCCAAAGAGAACTCATCCGCACATCTACCGAAATTATTGAATATGCTTACGACGACACCACTGATATTTTTGAGCTTTTAGATAAAGCCGAAAGCTCCTTATTTAACATTACCGACCGAAATATCCGCAAAGGTTTCGACTCCATTCCCGACTTGCTTAAAGGAGCCATAGAACAAATCGAAGAAGTGAGTAAAAAAGAAGACGGCGTTTCCGGTGTACCTACCGGATTTAGAGGTTTGGATAAAGTAACCTCCGGCTTTCAACCTTCGGATATGATTATTTTAGCCGCCCGGCCGGGTATGGGAAAGACGGCTTTTGTGCTTTCGTTGGCAAGAAATGTAGCCGTAGAACACAAAAAAGCCGTGGCTATTTTTTCACTCGAAATGTCTTCTCTCCAATTGGTAAACCGGCTTATTGCCAGTGAAACGGAGATATCATCCGAAAAACTAAAAAAAGGTGATTTGGCTCCTCACGAATGGGAACAATTACATTCTAAAATACAACCTCTTACAGATGCCAAAATTTTTATTGACGACACTCCCGCTTTAAGCGTATTTGAATTGCGTGCCAAATGCCGCCGATTGAAAGAACAACATGACATCGAATTGGTAATTATTGACTATTTGCAACTAATGACCGTAAAAGGCGACGGAAAAGGCAACCGCGAACAAGAAATCAGTACCATTTCGCGTTCCATTAAAGGAATTGCCAAAGAATT
>CAZLMS010000250.1:0-2795 GCA_964560645.1 uncultured Flavobacteriales bacterium
ACGTTGGTTTACATTAATAATATCTTCTAATATTAATTGATGTATATTGTAATGTTTTCAGATAATTTCAATGTTTTTAACATTATGAAGCCCTATTATATCTATCCATGTATTGGTTTGAGATTCTTTAAAAGGAAAGCAATCTTCTATTTTTTGCGGGGTAAATTCTTGAACATTATCAGAATCATAGTCAATAACTCTTATTTCGTCTTCGGAAAATATTTCTCCTGTGTACACCAAAGTACCGGGAGGTTTCCCCAGTTTTAAACCGGCTCTGTGTTTTTTAGATTTGACTTTTCTTTTTTTCATAGGATTGTAAATTTACAATAAATCAAATCCTTTTCGGATAATTTGGCAAGCATATCGGATTTCTTCTTTGGAAATGATTAACGGAGGTTGTAATCTGAAACTTTTCGGGTTGCTTAAGAACCAGAAAGTTATCAATCCTTCATTTAAACAATGCTTCACTATTTTTTGCACTTCATCGGCGGAAGTAAGTTCAACGGCAATCATTAGTCCTATTTGCCGGATTTCTTTTACTTTTTCATGTTGTAAAAGTTCTTTGAATAATGTTCCTTTTTGAGAAACTTCTTGCATATTCATAGTTTTTAGCACTCGAATATTTTCGGCAGCGGCAGCACAAGATATAGGATGACCGCCAAATGTGGTAATATGTCCTAATGCAGGATTATGTGAAAGTGTTTGCATAATTTCTTTGGAGCTTACAAAAGCGCCGATTGGCATCCCCCCGCCCAACGCTTTCGCAAGTGTGATAATATCCGGCAATACGTCGAAATGTTCAAAAGCAAACATTTTTCCCGTTCGCCCGAATGCGGTTTGTATTTCGTCGAAAATCAGCAAAGTTCCTGTTTCATTACATCTTTTGCGAAGTGCTTGCATAAACTCTACGGAAGGTATAACAACTCCCGCGTCGCCTTGTACAGGTTCAATAATAACTCCTGCTGTTTGTTCGGTAATTAGTTCCAAGTCGGAAATGTTGTTAAATTCCAGAAAAGTAATTCCCGGAATTAAAGGTCTGAACGCTTGTTTTTTATTTTCATTTCCCGTGATGCTTAAAGACCCTTGAGTGTTACCGTGATAAGATTTTTTGAAAGCTGCAATCTCAAAACGTCCGGTAAATCTTTTGGCAAGTTTAACTGCCGCTTCATTGGCTTCGGTGCCGGAATTTACAAAATAAGAAACCGAAAGCGGCGGCGGCAAAATGCTTTTCAATTCCATTGCCAAATCCGTCTGAGGACTTTGGATAAATTCACCGTAAGGCATTACATGCCAATATTTTTCAAGTTGTTTTTGTATGGCTTTTTCCACTGCCGGATGCCGGTGTCCTATGTTAGTTACGGCAATACCGGAAGTTAAATCCATGTATTTTTTACCGCCGGCATCCCAAACAAAAATTCCTTCAGCTTTAGCAACTTCAATAGCCAAAGGGTTGAGAGAGGTTTGAGCTTGATGTTGAAAAAAAATTTCTTTCGGAGTTAAATTCTTCATTTCCATGAATGATTTTATTTAATTTTGCTTGAAAATACAAGATTATGAAACAATCTGCAAAGTTTATCACGGTATTAAGTTTTATTTTGGTAACAGCATTATTGAGATTGGTATTTGCCTATATTCCTAATTTTTCTCCTGTAGCTGCAATGGCGTTGTTTAGCGGGTTTTATTTAAAAGATAAAAAAATAGCTTTGCTTGTGCCTTTTGTTTCTATGTTTTTAACTGATATTATTTTAGGTTTTCATTCGACGATGTGGGCTGTATATTTAAGCTTTGCTATTGCGGTAGGCATCGGGGCAATGCTTCCGAAGGCAAATGTGAAAAACTTGATTTTAGCTTCCTTGTCTTCATCCGTTATTTTTTACCTTATTACCAATTTTGCAGTGTGGTTGGGCAGTTCTTTTTATCCGCAAAATGCGGCGGGCTTAATAGAATGCTATGTAGCAGGGCTTCCGTTTTTTAATTACACCCTATTGGGTGATATTACATTTACACTTTCTGTTTTCGGCTTGTATGCATGGGTAGAAAAACGCTTTTTAGCTGTAGCATAACTTTTTGCTACCGTGAAATTTGAATTTTTTATTGCCAAGCGACTTATTCGCCGCCCGCCGGATATTGACAATTCTATTTCTCAAGGAGTAAAACCGATTATTAAAATTTCGATTGCAACGGTGGTTGTGGGAATCATAGTAATGATACTCACATTAACCATTGTAAACGGGTTTCAGTCGGAAATAAGAGATAAAATTATCAGTTTCGGCTCTCATATTCAAATTACAAGTTTCGATTTAAACAACTCATTTGAAACTTCCCCTATTTCTAAAAACCAACCGTTTTATCCTTATCTGGATACGGTAAAAGAAGTAAAGCATATTCAAGTTTTTGCCACCAAACCGGGGATTATTAAAACGAAAACCGATATACACGGAATCGTATTGAAAGGTATTGACACGGATTTCGATTGGTCTAATTTTCAGAAAAATATTATAGAAGGCAACCCGATTAAAATTCAAGATGATTCGGTTTCCAATAAGGTGTTGATATCCAAAACTATTTCCGAAAAGCTGCAATTGAAGACAGGTGATAAATTTGCTACTTATTTTATTCAAAAGCCCCCAAGAGTACGTAAGTTTGAAGTGGCGGGAATTTATGAAACAGGATTGCAAAAATTTGATGAATCTTTTATTATTTGTGATATTAAACACATTCAAAAACTCAATAATTGGTCACCTGATATGGTTTCGGGGTTTGAAGTGGCTATTAACTCATTTGACGATTTAGAT
>CAZLMS010000250.1:2805-3171 GCA_964560645.1 uncultured Flavobacteriales bacterium
ATCAAGAAATATTCAGCTGGTTGGAACTTCAAGATTGGAATGTATTTATCATTATATTTTTGATGACATTAGTTGCCGGTATTACCATGATTTCCACTTTATTAATCATTATTTTGGAAAAAACCAATATGATAGGTGTTTTAAAAGCATTAGGGGCTACTAATTTGTCGGTTAAACGAATTTTTATTATCAATGGAGGGTATTTAGTGCTAACCGGATTGATAATCGGTAATGCTTTAGGGCTTTTGTTAGCCTTTTTACAATTCCAATTTCATTTTATATCACTGCCAAAAGAATCTTATTACATTGATTATGTGCCTGTTAAATTTGATTTTCAAGAATTGATTCTGCTAAATATTGCTACTT
>CAZLMS010000251.1:0-3122 GCA_964560645.1 uncultured Flavobacteriales bacterium
GCGGAAAATTTAAACACCGGATAATCATTCCCCAATTCCGTATAAGTTTCAAGAGGCATTATTTCTACTTCAAATTTGGGTGTTTGTATTCCTAATTTTTTCAGTTCCTCTTCCATAAATTTTTCCAAACCGGGAATAACTTTTCGGCGACTTAGCGTAAGTCGTTCCGCTGCTCCGGACAGGATTGTTTTTTGCTCTTGCAATTGTTTTTCAAGCAACGCCAATTCTTCTTCAAAATTTTCTACATCATTCAATTGTTTTTCAATTGATTTCCACTTATCAATTAAACTTTCAGTTGAATTGACTTTATGCTTAAAAAACAATTTATATAAATCATCTAATCTGTCTTGTATTTCTTGAAGTTTTCCCGGAGCATATTCAAAATCTGAGAGCAACTTGTTAAGTTCAAAACTAATATCCTCAGCTTCTATTTGTAATTGATTGATTCTTTCTGCTAAATTTTCCAAGCGGGTGTTTTGAGAGCTTAATTTACATGCAATTCTGTTGGCTTCCGCAAGTCTTCCGGAAATACCGCTTTCGTCTTCATCGAAATGTTGAATTAAAGAGTTTAATTCTTCAATATATGCTTCCGAATTTTCCAATAATTTCAATTCTTTCTCAAGTTCCTCTTTTTCATTTTCTTGCGGACGAATTTGTTCAAACTCTTCCAACTGAAATTTCAAATAATCTATATCAACTTGATTTTCAACTTGACTTTTCAACTTCTTTATACTGTGAACAGTCTGTTGGTATTGCTCATAAGCTTTCTTATATTTTTCTCGTTCTTTTTTATTGTCGGCAAGTGCATCCAGCAAATTCAGCTGCATCTTTTTATCAAACAACGCCAGTGTATTGTGTTGTGCATGAATATCAAACAAATAAGAAGAAATTTCTTTCATAACAGGTAACACTACGGGAGTATCGTTTATAAAAGCTCGAGATTTTCCTTCCGGTGTAATTTCGCGACGAAGAATAATCGTGTCCGAATAATCCAAATCATGTTGCTCCATAATTGGTTTTACTACCGCCGACAATTCCGTTGAAAGGTGAAAATGAGCTTCTATTACGGCTTTTTTATTATTTAAAATACCTTTTGCTTCGGCGCGTTTTCCCGAAAGCAAGGTCAAGGCTCCTAAAATAATAGATTTTCCGGCTCCGGTTTCCCCGGTAATTACATTAAATCCTTCTCTGAAATTTAACTCTATGTTATTGATTAAAGCGAAGTTTTTTATATATAACGTGCGGAGCATTATCGCATTTTTTCCATTGGATTATTTCCTTTCCTAACTCCAATAATGGGCGAACGTTCAAATTCGGCATTTTCATCAAACAACTTTCTATAGGTAGCCATAATTCTAAGCGGCTTTCCCCCTAACCCTTCAATAATTCGTATCATTTTCGGATTAAAGTCTCCAATCCATGTGATAATAATGTTGTCGTAACGGCGTTTTTTGGCATTACGAAGCACTCGTTCCATTTCTTGAAAAATAGCACCTTCCAGCCCTTTCCCTTGATGGTCGGGGTCTATGCCGAAAGCCACCCCAAACGAAGTTCTGCAAGTGCCTTTCCATTTATGGTATAAAAATTTTAATTTCCCGAAAAGATTGAGATTGCCGTTTACATAACGAAATATTTCATTGAGTTCGGGAAGTGAAATATAAAAGCCTACGGGCTTGTCTTCGTAATATACAAAGTATATAAGTTCTTCATCCAGAACCGGTTTCAATTGCTTCATAATAGCCATTGCCTGCACTTTGGACATTCCTTTAAAGCTTTCATGAGTTACCCAAGCACGATTATATACCGTTCTGAAATCCTCGGCATATTTTTCCAAATTGTTTTTCTTAATTGTTTCTACTCTGTATTTAGGATTTCGAGCTATTCTTTCGGCTCTTTCGCGATATTTTTCTTGTAAAGGTTCGTCTATGCTTCGTTGAAAAATGAGTTGTTTGTAGTATATTTTAAATCCGTATGATTCAAAAAAATCTACGTAGTATTTCGGGTTGTAATTTTGCCCGTAATATGGCGGCGTGGTAAAATTTTCAATAATCAATCCCCAAAATTTATCTTTTTCTCCAAAATTGATAGGACCATCCATTGCCTCCATTCCTCTTTCTTCCAACCATTGTTTGCAAGCATCAAAAAGTTTAAAAGCCGCTTTTTTATCATTGATTACTTCAAAAAAACCCATTCCGCCGGTGGGTTGTTTATATGTATGAGCTGTTTTTTTGTTGATAAAAGCCGCTACTCTCCCTATCAGTTCCCCTTTATCGTTTTTCAAAATCCATCTGGTAGCTTCTCCGTGACGAAAAAACTTATTTTTGTTCTTATCAAAAACGGCTTCTACATCTTGTTTAAGATGCGGAATCCAATTCGGGTCGTTTTTGTAAATAATAAACGGAACTTTATGAAAATCTTTTACATCTTTCGGCGTAGCAACCTCTATCAACTCCATAATATTATTTTTGGCTAAATTAAATAATAATGTACAAAGATAATCAGATTGTTTTGGTGGGATTTCCGGGATGCGGAAAATCTACATTGGGAAAAAAATTAAGTGCTTTTTTTAATGTGAGTTTTGTGGATTTAGATTATGAAATTGAAAAGCACGAACACTGTTCAATAACGGATATTTTTAAATTAAAAGGTGAAAAATATTTCCGGCAAACGGAGCATGAAGTTTTAAAACGAATACTTTTTTCGGAAAATAATTTTGTGCTTGCTACGGGAGGAGGAACACCTTGCTTCTTTGACAACATGTCCATAATTAACCAAAACAGCATCAGCATTTTTATCGATTTACCGGAACATATTTTAATATCCAGAATTATACAAAATAAAAGCAAACGCCCTCTGTTTGCCAACCTTTCGGAGAAAGAAATCAAAACCACAGTTACCC
Organism: uncultured Flavobacteriales bacterium; assembly: GCA_964560645.1. Taxonomy (GTDB): domain Bacteria; phylum Bacteroidota; class Bacteroidia; order Flavobacteriales_G; family NORP312; genus CAZLMS01. Next base: position 2,900 of record CAZLMS010000251.1, read on the forward strand.
GGTTGCTTGCTATTCGCAAACCTTATTATCAACAGGCTCATATTCATTTGCAAAATATTGAGAAAAATAAAAACGGAATTGTAAAAATTCAAAAAGCTATTCAGAGTTTTTTAAATAGCTCCACATAAGAGAAGCCGTTTTATCGGAAGGACTTGTGCCGGTATAAAGTTTCATTTTCAAGTTTTCATAGGCTTGTTTCATCATAAGTCTCACCGGTTTATTG
>CAZLMS010000252.1:0-3095 GCA_964560645.1 uncultured Flavobacteriales bacterium
CTCCTTTTTATTTTTTCTTAAACACCGGCACGGAAGAACAAGCCTCGCCGTACATTAATGACTTAACTACCGGTAAAAGTTTTTGGGTGAGAGCCGTAACCACAGTTTCAAAAAAAGGCACATCCGCACATCCTTTAATAAGCACACGCGCATCTTGAAACGCAAACACATCCATATTTTCAACCTGACGAAGCAATAGTATTTTTAAGGCTTCCTCCTTGGCTGCTGCAAAAACTTCTTTGGCATAAGGCCGCATCGCTGTAGCAATTAACATATAAGCCCACGGCTGGATAATAGCATCGGCAGAGCAATAAACCGCCACGTATTGGTCTTTATATACGGACCAGTCGTGAGTTTTGATAAATTCCCTGAAATCTTTTTCCCTCAGCACTAATCCTTCATACAAATTTTGTTTCAAATCGTATGAAACCACCTCTACGGGAGCAATAATTTCCTGTAAATCAAGTGTTATGAGTCCGCTTTTAGCTACTTTGTTTTCAATCATATCATGCCCAATTCAAGTTTTGCCTCTTCACTCATCATGTCCATACTCCAAGGCGGGTCAAAAGTAATTTCCACCTTGCAGCTTTTTACGTCTTCAATTCCGGAAACTTTCTGTTCTACCTCGGCAGGCAGGCTTTCCGCCACCGGACAAGACGGAGAGGTCAATGTCATTAAAATAACCACATTGTTTTCTTTGTCTATCTTAATTTCGTATATCAATCCCATTTCATACACATCTACCGGAATTTCAGGGTCATAAACCGTTTTAAGTGTTTCTATAATTTTGTTTTCCAACTCCTTATTCATGTTCTTCAGTTTTTTGCGTAAGTAATTTCGCTTGTAAAACTTTGGCTATGTTTTCGGCTTTATTTACGGCAATTATGACATTAGGTCCTTCAAAAAGACCATTTACGGTCTCGCGGAAAATATCCAGCCAATTTTGGAACATTTCCATTGTGAAAGGTTCTTTGTTATTCACTTTCCTGTGTGCTTCCATGGGGTTGCCTTTGTAGGAAGCTTTATGAAACAACAAAGTTTCCCAGAAACTGTACATTTTAGGCAAATGAGTGTTCCAATCTACTTGAGCTACACGGTTAAAAACATGGTTCAAAGAATCGTTTTTTTGTAAATTTTGATAAAACGTATCCACCATTAAACGCACATCTTCAGAAGTTTTTATGTCGTGTTTTTGTGCCGTCATTTCATTTTGTGTGAAAGGGCATACATTTTAATTTTTTTTATCATGGACACCAGTCCGTTTGCTCTGTTTGGAGATAAATGTTGTTTCAACCCTATTTTATCTACAAACCACAAATCGGCATCCAGTATTTCTTGAGGGGTTCTGTTGTTTAACACTCTGATAAGCATCGCAATTATCCCTTTGGCAATTACTGCGTCGCTGTCGGCTTTAAATTGTATTTTACCGTCGGGTAGCTGCTCTGAAACCAACCAAACCCTCGATTGGCAGCCTTTTACTAAATTTTCGTCGGTTTTTAAATGGTCTTCCAGTCCTTGCAATTCCTTTCCTTGTTCAATGATGTGCTCATACTTTTCCATCCAATCGTCAAACATTTCAAACTCTTCTACTATTTCTTGTTGAACATCATTTACACTCATAACATGTTTTTTATTTTCTTCACGGCTTCTACAAAAAAATCCACTTCTTGTTTGGTATTGTAAACGGCAAAAGATGCCCGTGCGGTTCCGGGAATTCCGAAACGTTGCATTAAAGGTTCCGTGCAATGATGCCCGGTTCTTACCGCTATGCCCATATTATCGAGTAAAACACCCACGTCGTAAGGATGGGCATTGTTAAGTAAAAAAGAGATAACTCCTGTTTTTTCTTTGGCTGTGCCTACAATATTAAATCCTTCTATTTGACAAAGCTGAGAAGTGGCATGTTTTAACAGGTCTGTTTCATGTGAGGCAATGTTTTCCACTCCGATTTTCATCATAAAGTCTATAGCTGCTTTTAAACCAACTGCTCCTGCTATATGGGGTGTACCGGCTTCAAATTTAAAAGGGAGGTCGTTGAACGTGGTTTTTTGGAAAGTTACTTTGTCTATCATTTCTCCCCCTCCTTGATACGGCGGCATCTCTTCCAACCATTTTTCCTTTCCGTATAAAACGCCGATGCCTGTAGGTCCGTACATTTTATGAGCCGAAAAAGCATAAAAATCGCAATCGAGTTGTTGCACGTCTATGGAACAATGCGGCGATGCCTGGGCGCCGTCGAGCAGCACGGGAACATTGTGTTTATGTGCTTCGTCTATAATTTCTTTTACGGGATTAACCGTGCCTAAAGCATTTGAAACATGAGCTACGGAAACTATTTTGGTTCTGTCCGAAAACAGGTTTTTATATGCTTCCAAATCAAGTTCGCCGCTATCGGTAACCGGAATCACTTTGATGTGTGCTTTTTTTCGCTCTGCCATCAGTTGCCATGGAACAATATTGGAATGATGTTCCATTTCCGATAAAATAATTTCATCGCCTTCTCCTATAAATTTTTCTCCAAACGAAAAAGCCACTAAATTGACAGACTCCGTTGTTCCGCGGGTAAATATCACTTGCTTGTCGGATGGCGCATTGATGAACTTTGCCACTGTTAAACGGGCTTCTTCAAACATATCGGTAGCACGCGCACTTAAATGATGTACGCCTCTGTGCACATTGCTGTGATGTTTTTTGTAATAGTCGGAAATGGCATTGATAACACTTAACGGTTTTTGAGAAGATGCGGCATTGTCGAAATAAATAAGCGGATAGTTGTTTATTTTTTGATGTAGTACAGGGAATTCTTGGCGAATTTCCTCTACATTGATTTTATCTTGTAATAAAGCCGACATGTTCTTTAATGTTTCGTAAGTAATTGATTACGGACTCATTTTCCAATTCTTTAATGACATCTTCTATAAAAGCGTCTATCAATAAGTCCATAGCTTTAGCATAACCTATTCCTCTGGCTCTTAAATAAAAAAGCGCATCTTCGTCAATTTGTCCCGTGGTAGAGCCATGTGAACATTTTACGTCATCGGCATAAATTTCGAGTTCGGGTTTGGAATATATTTTTGCATCATCGGAAAGTAAGA
>CAZLMS010000253.1:0-3081 GCA_964560645.1 uncultured Flavobacteriales bacterium
GATTATTATAGGTATAATGATTATTACCCAATCATTTGCCCAACAAAGATATTCCACACGTAATAAGAAAGCGGCGGCAGCCTTTGAAAAAGCAAGAATATATTATGAAACGGGAAAAGATTCGGAAGCTCTTGACGAACTTCAAAAAGCATTAAAATACGACCCCGACTTCATAGAAGCGCACATGGTTTTGGCCGACATAGCCTACGATGCCGGAAATTATGAAATGTGCGTAAAAGAATACCTCAAAGCCATCGAAATAGACCCTAAATTTTATCACAACAACTATTACAATTTAGCTAAGGCATATATGCAATTAGGTGAATACGACAACGCTATCAAGTATCTCGATTTTTTTCTTAATACCAAAAACGAAATTCGTCCGGTTTTAAAAGAAAAAGCATTGCAATTAAAAGCCAATGCCGAATTTGCCAAATATGCCGTAGAACATCCTGTGCCTTTTGAACCTAAAAATCTCGGAGAAAACATCAATTCGGAATATGAAGAATATCATCCGGCAATTACGGCAGACGACCAAATGATTATTTTCACCCGTAAAATCCCTTTCGGACCTGCGGGAGGAGCGAGAAGAAACTATCACGAAGACTTCTATTATTCATTGAGAGATGAAAACGGCAATTGGCGACCGGCACTCAATATGGGACCACCTATCAATACCGGCGGAAATGAAGGTGCTCAAAGCATTTCTCCCGACGGAAGAGGATTGTATTTTACTGCTTGCGACAGAAAAGACGGTGTGGGAAGTTGTGATTTATACTATGCCGAACGAAAAGGAAACAAATGGACAAATCCGCAAAACATCAAAGAAATCAACTCTCACAAATGGGATTCTCAACCTTCTATGTCTTCCGACGGAAAAACGCTCTATTTTTCCAGCAGCAGACCCGGAGGAAAAGGAGGAGCAGATATTTGGCGAGCTGTAAAAAACAACAACGGAACCTGGAGCAAACCCGAAAACATCAATATCAATACGCCGGGCGATGAAATGTCGCCTTTTATCCATCCGGACGGAAAAACCCTCTATTTTGCCTCCAACGGATTGCCGGGAATGGGCGGGTTCGATTTGTATGTTGCCACTTTGCAGGAAGACGGAAATTTTTCCGAACCTAAAAATTTGGGATATCCTATCAATACGGCAGCTGATGAACACGGAATGATTGTAAATGCTCAAGGAAATTTAGCTTATTTTTCATCGGGACGTAGCGACGGATACGGATTACTCGATATTTATGCTTTTGAACTTTACGCAGATGCCCGTCCTACAAGTGTAACTTATGCGAAAGGGATGGTTTACGATGCTGTTACTAAAAAGCCGTTGTCTGCCGATATAGAACTTATAGACTTGGCAACCAACGAAAAGGTAGTAAACACCCGGTCCGATGAACTTAACGGCGGATTTTTGGTTTGTCTTCCGGTAGATAAAGACTATGCTCTAAACGTAAGAAAAGACGGCTATTTGTTTTATTCCGAAAATTTTTCGCTGAAAGGACATAATGATTCTAAGCCTTATTTGTTGGAAGTGCCGTTGCAACCTATAAGTGTTGGAAAATCCGTAGTATTGAAAAATGTATTTTTTGAAACCGGAAAATATGATTTAAAACCCGAATCGAAAGCCGAATTGGACAAACTTGTGGAATTTTTGAAAAACAATCCTGATGTGAAAATAGAAATAGGCGGACATACCGACAGTATGGGCAATGATGCGGACAATCAAGTTTTATCCGAAAATAGAGCCAAAGCGGTTTACGATTATTTAATCCGAAACGGTGTGTCCGCAGAAAGATTGTCATATAAAGGTTACGGGGAGAATCAACCTATTGCTTCTAACGAAACGGAAGAGGGAAGGCAGAAGAATCGGCGTACGGAATTTAAAATTATCGGTCTATAAACTGTTGTTTTGAAGAAAATTGCCGTAAACACTCGTCTTTTACTCGAAAATAAACTGGAAGGTATAGGTCGGTTTGCTTATGAGGTTTTGAAAAGAATGACGGTAAATCATCCCGAAATTGATTTTTTTTTCCTTTTTGACCGTCCTTATTCCAAACAGTTCATATTTAATAAAAACGTACATCCCGTAACGGTTTTTCCGCAAGCCCGCCATCCGTTGCTTTATTATTGGTGGTTTGAGTTTTCGCTGCCTCGTGTTTTCAAACAAATTCAACCCGATGTGTTTTTTTCGCCCGAAGGATATTTATCTCTAAAATCCGATGTGCCGCAAGTAAATGTTATCCATGACTTAAATTTTGAGCATTATCCGCATTTTTTACCTGCTTCGGAAAGAGCGTTTTATCGAAAATTTTTTCCGAGATACGCCCGTAAAGCAAAAAAAATTATCACGGTATCCGAATTTTCCAAACAAGACATTATACATAAATACAATGTGTCTTCCGAAAAAATATCTGTGGTTTACAATGGTGTATCATCCAGCTTTCATTCTGTGAGCGATTCTGTTAAACAGTCTGTTAGAAAACAATATGCAGGGGGCAAACCCTATTTTTTTTACGTGGGAGCCATTCACGAGCGAAAAAACATTGCCAACATGCTTAAAGCCTTTGACTTATTTAAAAAGCAAACAGGCTCGAACATTCGTTTTTTATTGGCAGGAAACAAAAAATGGTGGTCGGAGCATATTCAAAACACTTATCAAAATCTCTCTTTTAAAGATGAAGTAACATTTTTAGGAAGAGTGGAAGATGATGAATTAAACCGGCTTTTGGCTGCTTCTGAAGGGTTGATGTATGTGTCTTTTTTTGAAGGGTTCGGATTGCCTGTGTTAGAAGCCATGCAATGTAATGTACCTGTACTTACGTCCAATTGTTCGTCTTTGCCGGAAATAGGAGGCGACGCTGTTTTTTACGCCAATCCCGGAAACATCAAAGATATTGCCGATAAAATGAAATTGATATGGGAAAATAAAGTTGAGGCAGCAAATAGAAAGAAGCGGTATGTATCTGTTTTACAAAAATTTGATTGGGATAAATCATCCGAAAGAATTTTTGAAATATTGATAAGTACAAGTTAATCAATGAAGCTGTTTAAAGTTAAAGTACAAAATAAGAT
>CAZLMS010000254.1:0-3080 GCA_964560645.1 uncultured Flavobacteriales bacterium
TCCCCCGCTTTGGCAAAGCGTACAGAAAATTTATGATTAAAAAATTCGGTTAATTTCCCTATGAAACTATTAGAGAAGAAAACCATCCAGTACATTAAAGAATACCGTTGGTCAAATGTCTTTGCAATGCTTCGGAACAACAAGAAAAATCCGCAAATATGCGAATTGGATTCCAAAGGAAAGCTTGTAATTATTTCCGGAGCTACATCCGGCATTGGATATGCAACTGCACGGAAATATGCATCCATGGGAGCCGACCTTCTCTGCATCAATCGCAACAAAGAAAAATCGGAAGCATTAAAAAATGAAATAGAAACTGAATTCAATGTACGTTGCGATTATTTATTGGCAGATCTAAGCAGCATTGAAGAAACTCATAAAGTGGCCGACGAGCTTTTAAAAATTGAAAGAAATATCGATGTACTTATTCACAATGCCGGGGTTTATCTTACCAAAAGAGAACTGACACCCGACGGAATCGAAAAGGTATTTATGGTGCATTATCTTTCGTCTTTCATCATCAATTATAAATTGAGAGAAAAGCTGAAAGCGAAGGGAAAAACTCGAATTATCTATGTGAGTTCCGAAGGACATCGCTTTGCCGCGTGGGGTTTACGGCTCGATGACTTGAATTGGGAAAAACGCAGATATTCAGGTTTGAAAAGTTACGGTTCCGCAAAACTAGCACAACTACTGACCATGTTAATTTTTGACGACTATTTTAAAGGTTCCGAAGTAACGATAAACGCGATGCATCCCGGAGCCGTCAAAACCGATACCGGTCAGGAAAACGGAAATTCATATAAATGGTTCAAAAAGAACATATTGGATAAATCATTACGACCAGTGGAGATTTCTGCGGAAGCATTATATTACTTGGGGGTTTCGCCTGCTGTTGAAAATGTAAGTGGTAAGTTTTTTAATTTAACAACGCTCGAGGAACCAACGCCTCCGGCACTTGATAAGGAAGTTGCAGAAGAACTTTGGGATATTAGTTTGAAAATGGGAAAGTTAATATGAGTCTGAGCAAACCTGAATTTTTTGAAAATATAATTGTTGGCGGTGGTATGGCCGGCCTGACTGCAGCCCTTTCGCTACTTAAAGAAGGCAAGAATGTATTACTTATTGAAAAAAACAGCGTCTGCGGAGGTCTAATTTCTTCTTTCGAAAAAGACGGATTCCGTTTTGATGCCGGTCCCCGTGAGTTGGTTAATGCCGGGTTAGTGAAACCGATGCTCGAAGAGTTGGGAATAGATTTAGCAATGCTTCCAAATCCCGTTACTCTGGCAGTTGAAGACCAAAAGATTGTAGTAAACGGAGAGCAAAGCCTTTACGAATATGCAGAAATGTTAAAAAGAATCTATCCCGAGGATCCGGAATATGTTGATAATATCATCCGGGAGATGCAAAAAATCATCGACGACATGAAGGTACTCTACGGTGTTGACAATCCATTGTTTAAAAAGAAAAAAAATCTTGTAATCGTACCACTGTTTATTAAATGGCTCTTTAAGTTTTTCCGTACAATGTACCGGATTAAAAAGCTGAATTTACCTTTTGAAGATTTTCTTTCGCAATTGTCGAAGAACGAATCTCTTAACGATATTATCGGACAGCACTTTTTCAAAAACACGCCGGCTTTTTTTGCGCTGAGTTATTTTACTCTCTTTAATGATTATATGTATCCCGAAGGTGGAATGGGAAATTTCATCCATAAATTGGTTGAAAAATATAAGGAACTGGGCGGAGAACTTAAAAACGATACGACAATTGTAGCAATCAATCCGGAAGAGAATACAATCGAAACTAACAACGGTGAAATTTATGCTTATAAAAATCTCGTCTGGGCTGCCGATTTAAAATATTTTTACAATAATTTACACACCTCGTTGAAGGACAAAAAATTCACTCTACAAAAAAGTAAAATTTTATCATCAAAAGGTGCAGAATCTGTATTCTCAGTATTTCTGGCAATAGATGAACCACCGGAATTTTTCGCAAATGTTTCGAGCTGCCATGTTTTTTATACACCTAACAAGCGCGGATTATTGGATTTGAAAAACATCGAAGATATTTTGAAGAAGTGGAGCAATTTAACAAAGCAAGACAAAATAGATTGGTTAAAGGAAAGCATAAAATACAATACTTTTGAAATTTCCATTCCTTCTCTTCGTGATAAAAAAGCATCCCCTGAAGGGAAAACCGGGATTATCGTAAGCTGGCTTTTCTACTACGAGATAACCAAAAAAATAGATGAAGAAGGCTGGTACAACGAGTTTAAACAAATTATGGAAGACACTGTAATTTCTCTCCTATCGGAGCATTTTTACAAAGGCATTAAAGATAAAATCATTTTCAAACTTTCGGCAAGCCCTTTAACTATTGTAAAACGCTATTTAAGTTCAGAAGGTTCAATTGTCGGCTGGTCCTTCGCGCAGGAAATTCCGGTTGTAAATCACATCTTTTTTATGGATAAAGCAGTTGAAACTCCATTTAAAAATATTTTTACTGCAGGCAAATGGGTTTATAGCCCGTCGGGAATACCCACGGCAATCATGACCGGTCGTATTGCGGCTAAAAAAATCCTAAAGAAGAAATAGGATGAAGAAAGTAATAATTGTCGGTGGAGGTATTTCGGGATTAACCGCAGCGGTTTATCTGGCTCGTGATGGGCACAAGGTCTTGCTTTTCGAAAAGAACAGAGAGTTCGGCGGACTGGTAAGCAGCATAGAGCACAACGGATTTACATTTGAAGCCGGAGTAAGAGCCCTTGTAAATGCCGGAATAATCAAACCTATGCTTAATGATTTGGGTATTAGTATTGAACTGATACCCAACAAAGTATCCATTGGCATTGAGGATAAAATAATTCATTTTGAAGGTGCAACAGATGTTGATAAATATGGCGAAATGTTGATGGAGGTCTACCCCGAAAATAAAAATGAAATTTCGAATTTAGTTAGCAAAATGAAAAAGGTAACCGGGTACGTTGCAAATATGTACAAAATCGACAATCCGGTTTTTCATGATTTAAAAAAAGAAAAGGAATTTTTATTAAAAAAGTTACTACCCTGGCTTCC
>CAZLMS010000255.1:0-3079 GCA_964560645.1 uncultured Flavobacteriales bacterium
AACCGTAAACATTGGCTACCGTTCCCGTACCTAATTCTTTTACTAATACATTTGCCCCTATAAGTGCTTCTCCGGTTTCTGCATCTTTAATATATCCGCTTATAGAATGTTTTTGAGCAAATACAACAAGATTAAAAACAACTAATGCTAATGTTACCGTCCATTTTTTCATGCCGCAAAAGTAAATTTTAATATCAAAGCTTCACAGGTTTTTTATATTCGGAAGCAGGAAATTTTATTTGGCATGAAAATGTCTGGTAACCGACCTTTTTTGAATCATTGTTTCTTACCTTTGAACGAAAAAAAATGGCTTTCATTAAAATTGTTGAACATCAAAATTCTACAGGAGAATTACGGGAAATTTACGATGACATCATTGCCAAACGGGGAAAACTTGCCGAGATTCATAAAATACAGAGTTTAAATCCTAAGAGTATTGTTGCCCACATGGATTTGTATTTATGTATCATGTTCGGGCAATCTCCTCTCAAACGCTATCAGCGGGAAATGATGGCTGTGGTAGTATCTGCAGCTAACAATTGCGAATATTGCCAAGTACATCACGCAGAAGCTTTGAATCATTACTGGAAAGATGAAGAAAAAGTAAATCAACTGCGGAAAGATTATCAAAAAGTGGATTTGCCGTTGCAAGACAAATTGCTTTGCGATTACGCTTATCATTTAACCAAACTTACTCCGCAAGATAAAATCAAAACAATTGTACATCAATTGAAAAATACCGGTTTGACTGACCGGGCAATTCTTGACGCCAATCAAGTAATTGCGTATTTTAATTATGTAAACCGCGTAGTCATCGGCTTAGGAGTAAATTTGGAACGAGACCGCGGAAAAGGATATAAATACTGATTTTTTTGTTTTTTCATTTAAACTTTTTATTTTTTAAATTGTCGAAAAAATGTCTGCAAACCGATGCTGATGCCTTTCGAATTTTATTCTGATGTTACGTGTGAACCTTCACAAAACTTTGTCGTAAATAAATCATTTTTTATTAAACGCAAGCCGAAAAACAAAAACGTAAGTGAATGGATAGATTATTTTTTTGAGTTAAAACAAGAAAACGACACACCTCATATTTCAATTATTTTTCCCGCAGGATGTTCAAAATTTATTGTTCACAAAAAAACTGTTCCCGAAATTTCCACTCTACATAATATTACTTGGAAAAAACTGCCTAAACAATACGTTTATATATCGCAAAAAACAGCTCATTTAACCAAATTACCGAAAAAACTACATGTTTTCGGCGTAAAATTTTTTCCGTGGAGCGCTTTTCCTTTTATAGACACTTCTTTAATTAACCCTAAGCTTTCCCGTCAGCCGGCAACTATTTTATTTCCCGAAGAATTTCTGAAAAAAATCAATACGTTACCGTTTGACGATTGGCAACAAAAAATAGAAACATTCATCACAGAAAAATTATCTGAAATTTCTCTTCCCCACAACTATTTCATCATCAAACAATTTTGCCAAAATTTGCTTAAAAACCCCGACACTGAAATGGACATTCCCTTTGGAAAACGACAATTTCAACGCTTATTTAAACAATATACCTTTCATACATTATCAGAATTTAAAAAATTACACCGTTTTCAAAATGTTTTGGAAAAAGCCGAATCCGTAAAATCATTAACGGAATTAGCATACGAATGTCAATATGCCGACCAATCGCACTTTGTTAAAGACTTTAAGTCCATCACCGGGTTAACGCCAAAAAAATACTTTTCCGACCCGTTGCTTTGTAAAGTATCTTCGGAATATTTTGCCATGAAAATGAAATCAAACGATTAATCATGTCGCTTTTTTACAATTTTAATGAATGAAAATAATTTTTATTTGCCTAAAATTTATTGCACTATGAAGATATTTAACCAATGTAGTATTATTTTACTGAACATTCTTTTTTCGGCATCCGTTTTTGCTCAATCGGTTCCTCACGGAATTTCTCCTGAGTGGTCGCAAGAAACTTTATTGCCGGCACCTCTTAACAGCACAAATTACAGAGGTTTTTTATACAGCAATATGTGTGTGCTTTCCAATAATAAACGTATCATTTTTGTAAATAAAGAAGATAATCCGCTCGGTGTTTTTTACACGTGGAGTTACGACGGAATAAATTGGGCACAACCGGTTAAATTTGAACCGGTTTCGGTAATAGGATTAGCCGAAATAAAAGTAGCAAAAGATACAAATGATAACATTCATATTATTTGGAGCTCAAATATTCCCAAAGCTTTGTATTATACCCAAATGGACTCTGCATTAAATATAGTGATTGACAGCGTAAGAATAGCCGACAACCCTGTTGCCAACAAGTTTAGTGACGAATATTTAACCGTTGACCTTAAAAACAGAATACATGTAATGTGGAATGAAGGAAAAACCGCAAACTCTGTAATGGAATGTTATTATTCACGCTCCGATGACGGTGGAATGACATGGACGCCAAAAAAAATTATCAGCACAACAGATGCTTTTAATTCGGCATTTCCTCGCGGACAATTTAATGCTTGTAATGGAGATACAATTGCCATTGCTTGGCGCGACTCGGTGAGTGCTTATGATTGGGATATTCAAATGGTTACAAGTTTTGATGCAGGAAATACCTGGTCGGCCCCGTTTACCGTAAACTCTTCTCCTGACTACCAAGGAGACCCTGATGTAGTAATAGATAATCAAAACAGAATACATTTATTCTATCATCATGCACCTGTCGGAAATATGTATTGGGGCATAAGAGTAGTTTACGGTTATTCCGATGATTTCGGACAAACATGGCTACCCTCTTCCAACTTCTACCAAAATCCGATTTGCTTAAATCAAAGAAGTTATTTGGTAGAGGGCAGCAGATACGACATAAAAAACAATATATTATGGACGTTTTGGAAAGAAGAAGATATGTATGGGCAAAAAGGTGGAGACATGTTGGCTTCTTATTCCTTAAACAGAGGCATATCATGGTCAACACCCGAATATATCACGGATAAAGACACTGTCTCTATCGGCTTTAAAGCTGTTGATTTACTCCCTGACGGAAGAGTAGCCGTAAATTTTGAATTAC
>CAZLMS010000256.1:0-3034 GCA_964560645.1 uncultured Flavobacteriales bacterium
TGTTTAAGAAAATATCAATAAAAAAGTGTGTTTTTGCTTTTTCAAATTTAAATCTAAATGCACTTTACACACTTTTTGGGATAATATCATTTACTGTTGTTTTTGGGGTAGGCTAATATCTTGGAGAGAAGCTCCCCTCACAAAACGACAAAGCCCTCGATTTTTCGAGGGCTTTGTCAATTCAAACCGATAGGGAAGCAAATTATCTGTTTAAGATAATGAGTTTATCTCTTTGCAAGATGTTATTTTGGTTATCTTGAATAGTGTAGAGATAAATACCGGGTTTCAATTCTAAGTTTAGTGCAGCTCCGGTACCTTGCACTTGCTTGTTCACCAACATTTTTCCGTCTAAGGTATATACTTTCAGTTGCATTTTGGCAGAAGAAAGTTTGGTGATTTCGTCTTGAGGCAGCAAGTTTTCGTCAAGTTGTACAATCACGTTTCCGTTAGAAGGATTGGGAGCAAGCATTACACCCGGCTTGCTGTCTTCTTTGGAAGTTTCTTCTTGAGTAAGCATTTGGCGGTTATTGTTATCATCTTGCGGAACATAGGGCGGGATATCTTCGTCGTAAATGGGTTCATAATATTCGTAATCGCCAAATTGGGAAACCACATTGATGGCACTTCCTCTTCCTAATCCGTAGAAAGTGGTATCTTCCGCAAAGGTTCGCAAGGTAATTTGTCTCAAGCTGTCTTGTGCCAACAATTGATCTCCGCCGTTTTCTCTTAATGTGGTTATTTCACTTTTTACCGATACATATTTTTGAATTTCTTCTTTTTGAATAATGCTCAGTTCATTTAATTGTTCACGTACTTTTTGGTAGTCTTCCAACAACATATAAAGCTCGGCTAAGTGACATTTTTCTTTGTCGTTACACAAATTATCTTTTAAGAAATTGATAGCCGCTTCTTTACCCAACGGGCTTCCCAAAGTATCGGAAAATATCATATTCCGGATAATGGCGTTTTTGTAGTATTCCATTAGGTTGTGATAATAGGAGATGGCGTTTTCTATGTCGGCTCCTTCGGAAAAGCCTCTAAATTCAAATTCTTTGGGTTCTTTTCCATTTCTCACGGCTTTATCGTGAGCTTTCATCAGATTATTGATAAGCCAATTCGGGTAGGAAGAAGCATTGATAGCCTCCTTTACTTTTTCGCTAAAAGGTACATTCTTTTTGAATACTTCCTGGATAACCCAAGCGGGAATTTGCGGTGTGCGGTTCAACATGGCCAGCATCACTTCATCTGCAAGCGGCACGCTTTTCTTAAGCACTTCTTTCAATACCCAATCGGCAACGGCAGGGTCTCTGTTTACCAATGCCAATGCTTCGTTGGGCAGTAACGGAGTATTTTTTTTTCAATACTTCCGCCACCAGCCAATCGGGAATATCGGTTTGGTTAATAAAAGCGATTATTACAGCTTCGTTGAGCGGCTCGTTTTTCTTTAATACTTCTTTTAACAACCAAGCCGGACGGTTCGGATAACTTTTTATCAACTCGGTAAGCACCTTTGTGCTTAATTTGGGCGACTGTTGTTTTAAGAGTTGTTTTAACTGATTGTCGGAAACAGACATATCTCCTATAGCCGTTACTAATTGCTCTGTTTGCCCGCCGTCTAAGTTTCCTTTTAAAGCGGTTATTTGAGTGCTTATCTCCATAAAACAAGCAGCGGGGTCGGGGCAACCGTCTCCGCAAACGTCTTCATAGGTGGCGGAAACAGTATTATTACTTGGACAAGAAATAAGAAAGACAGAATTACCGCCATTATTGGACACATTAGGTCGGAAATTTTCGTTAGGATTGTTTGTATAGAAATAAATTAAAGTATGAGGAGCGTTACTTCGGGTAATGCCCCAAATGTTATTGCCGCTAAACCTGTTATTGGCGGCATTTTCATAATCATTTCCTCCGGCAATAGTATTGCAACTACCTTGGGTATGTTTTACGTACGGAGTTTTAATCATTCGGATATCTATGTAATCTTGCCAATCGAATTTATTGCACTTTAATTGTAAACCTACATAGTCTCCTTCATTATTACCGTTGGTTGTACCGTTTACACTTTGTATTTGCATACCTGCAATGGCAAATTTGTACAGTTCGTTTTTGTGAATGAGGTTTTCGTATTCACCCGATTCGTTTACAATGATACCGTAATCGGCTTTGGTAAGTCCGCTTCGATGTTGGTCTTTTGCTTCCAAAGTGTTTTCGGTAACCGAATAACCGGTACAATGGTCTAAGTAAATTCCGTATGCATTTAGAGGAAACCATCGGAATCCCGGTTTATCATTTCCTACTTTGAAGTTGCAATATTCTATTTGCGGAGAGGCATTCATGGCCGAAGTATATACGCCTCTCCAAACGTCGGAAAATTCCGTGTAAGTAATTTTTGCCAAGCCGCTGCGCGCATATACCCCTCTGCTCAAATTCACAAATTTAGACCACCAACCGTTCCACTTTTCCGTAACAAAAGTAGAATAGTAGGCATCTATACCCGTACCTCTGGAGAAGTAAGCAAAATCTCCCGCATTTTGCGGATAATAATCATTTTTAAAGATACATCCTTTAAAACGGAGATTGTAGGTGTGGTTTTCCAATTTAACATGAGTTACGGCTTGTGAATACCCGTATTGAGCTAAATTTTCGTCGGTAATAAAAAGCGTATTTTGAAACAACGAACCTTCTTTGTCTTTTCCGTGATAGTACATATATACATCCCGTTGATTATTTCGGAAGGTGCTGTTGTAGGATTGAATCATTCCACCCGATTTACTTTTATCTCCCGTAAGCGTAACCGGGTTGATGCCGAAATTTCTAACTCCGGTAACGGCATATTCGATAGTACTTTCTTGTAACTCCAATTTTCCGCGGGCATTTGTTATCCATTGTTGTCCGGGAGTGCCTTCTACGAACACTCCTCGCCAAAATTTTTTATTCCCGCAACCTGTAAATGCCGTAAACACGCTGTTTTTGAGTATAAGTTTAGCACCTTTTTCCACCTCTACGTAAGCCTCGGGCGTAAATTCAAAACGCA
>CAZLMS010000257.1:0-3032 GCA_964560645.1 uncultured Flavobacteriales bacterium
TCATAATTCAATCTTACCATACAGTCCAGCCGCCCTCTACTAATACATTGTTTCCTGTAACATAGCTTGAAGCGTCGCTTAATAAAAATATTAAAGCGGGGGCTACTTCATGATTATAACTCATACGTTTCATAGGGCTAAATTGAGCAAAATTTTGTTCAAATTGTTCTTCGTGATTGTTCCATACGCCGTGAGGAGTAATCATATTTACACGCACGCCTTTGTCTGCCCAATAAGATGCCAAGTATCTGGAAAGAGCATCTATCCCGCCTTTGCTGGCAGAATACGCAGCAGGACAACCCAAAGAAGTCCCTTTATACAGATTTTGATTAGGGGCAACTACACTATATGTGGAAGGAAGATTTACAATGGAACCGTTTCCTTCTTTTGCCATATAAGAACCGATGACTTGACACAAAAGAAATGTTCCTTTGAGATTTACTTCAATTACTTTATCCCAATTTTCTTCACAAAGGTTTTCAAAAGGCTCAAAAATTAAATGGCTTTTGTTTTGATGGGCCGTAACTAATCCGTCAATTCTTCCAAAAACTTCCAGTGTTTTGTTTTTCAGAGTTATTACAGATTCTTTTTTTTCTACTTCTACTTCAATACCTATACATTTTACATTGTTGCGAGTTTCGATTTCCTGAGCTAATTTTTGCGGATTAGACTGGGGTATGTCGGCAACAACTACATGTCCGCCAAATTGGGCTACAGCTTCTGAAAAAGCACGTCCGATTAAACCGCACGCGCCTGATATAACAATCACTTTATTGCTTAAATCAAATTTTTTCTTGAAATCTATTTTAGAGGGGTCTGTTGTTCGCATAGTTTTTATATGTATTTCCTAAACACCGGTTTAATAGGTTCTCCTACCAAGTATTTTTCATAACCTTCTTCAAGCCCTTTCTTGTATATCTTGCAAGATTCGTCAAAAGCATTTAGAATATGTTCCACGTCTTCTTCGGTATGTGAAAAATTAGGGCAGAAGATTCCTTGAAATAGCACGCCTCTTTTTATCATTTCTTGATGCATAAGCGTTCGCAGCCCAAAGGAATTATTTCCTTCATTATCAAAATAACCTAATGAAGCATGCCAAGGAAATTGTAAGTTTTTTATGGAATGTGACAAACCGTGTGATTCAATTATAGACCGAGTTCCTTCAATAAATTTTTGTCCGAGTTTATGATTATGACCGATTACATCATGTTTTTTGTATTCATCCATTGTAGCCAAAGCAGCAGCAATACTACATGTTTCACCTCCATGGGTGGTGCTGATTAAAAAGAGTTTTTCTTTTCCGGCATTAGTAATTCCGCCTAATTCCATAATTTCTTTTTTTCCCGTTAAGCAACAGAAAGAAAAACCGTTGGCAATGCCTTTGCCCCATGCTGCCAAGTCGGGTTCCACGTTAAATTTAACCATGGAGCCAGGGAAATGAGTACGATATCCGGTAATCATTTCGTCCATTATCCATAAAGCACCTTGGCTGTGTACAAAATCTATGGCAGATTTTAAATATTCTTGAGTTACAGGATTAAATTTTTCGGGTTCTGCGATTACGCAAGCAATTTGATTAGGGTATTTTTCAAATACGTTTTTTAGAGACTCCATATCATCGGACTTGAAGGTAACCGTAAGTTTGGAAATTTCTTCGGGAATGCCTAAGGAAACTTCTGTGCTTCCTATAAACCAATCGTCATAGGAAAAAAACGGATGATCAACGGCTCGAGCTACAATTTTTCTTCCGGTGTATGCTCGTGCCAATTTAATAGCTGCAGTAGTTACCGTAGAACCGTTTTTTGCGAATTTAATCATGTCGTGAGCCGGAATGAGATCTAAGAATTTTTCTGCCATTTCTTTTTCTATGACAGAGGGGCGGGAAAAATTGTTTCCTTTCCATAATTCCTCAATTACTCTTTGTATAACGGGTTCATAGGCGTGTCCCAGGCTTACGGAGGCTAATCCGCTTAAACATTCGATATATTTATTTCCATCCACATCCCATACATGAGCGCCTTTTCCTTTTACAATAGCAGCAGGAGATAATTGAGGAAATTGATCGTCTCCTTTTGAGTAAGTATGAGCGCCTCCTGGAATAAGATGGTGAATTTCACGTCTGTATTTGTCAGATTCCGTGAAATTTGTAATTAGTTTATCAGTGTTAATCACGTTTTAATGATTTATAATATCCTTCGTTGATTTTACTTGTTTTGTTAATTTCAAGCAATTCGGGCTTTTCTTTAAGCAAATTTAGTATATTTTCAATAGAGAAAAGAATGTCTGGAGCGAAGTGCCGGAAAATAGTTTCGGCTAATTTAAAATCGTTTTCATTATCAACGGAGAGTTTGTATTGATAATCGGGAAAACATTTTTGGTACTCGCATTTGTATTTTCCGCAGTTTTTTATATAAGGAGTTACATGTTCTCTTTCAGAAGGTTTTTGGGCATTTTCCCATGCGGCTTTTAAGGATGAAAAAGTGAATATTTCAGTATCACACCCGTCTTCCAGAACAGGAGGTTGGTTAGAATTAGAGAAATAATCTATTTTTCTTGATTGAAATTCTTCTATGCATTTGTCTATAACTTGATAGTGATGTAGTGGACAGTCGGCTGTAATGCGAATAACGTGTAGGTTTTTTCGTTCTTGTTCGGTTGTATGAAATATAATGCTTTGATAAAATCTGTCTAATACATCATTTTCGCTTCCTCGAAAGCAAGGTATATGGTTTTGGTTGCAAAAGGTTTCAATGGGATTGTCAATAGTCTTATGGGAAGTTGCTACAATTATCTTATGGGCATGGCGGCTTTTGTTAATTCGCTTGAGTAGTAATTCGAGCAATGGAAGTCCGTTGATTTCCTTTAATGTTTTTCCCGGTAAACGGGAAGACCCCATTCGGGCTTGGATTACTATTATAATATTTAGCATGAGCATAGTTGGGTATAAACATGCATAACTTGAGACTTTAGTTTTTTATTCAGGTTCTGTAAGATGTTCTCACGATTCTTTTTTTGTTCGGTAATGGTTTGAA
>CAZLMS010000258.1:0-3031 GCA_964560645.1 uncultured Flavobacteriales bacterium
TTTAGAGACAGAGATGCTTTGTCTCTAAAAGCGCCGGTATTGTCAATCACTAAGGCGTTTTTAATTCCGTATTGCTCATAATCTACAGTGTCAGGAGAGGCTGCTTCAATCATGTGAACAATTTGTCCGTTGATAATAAGAGCTTTGTTTGCCAAATCTACTTCTACTGTTCCGGGAAAAGGACCGTGAACGGAATCCATTCTCAGCAAATCGGCTCTTTTAATAATGTCTTTGTCCGAGTTTCTTCGGGTAACAATAGCGCGAAGTCTGAGCTGTTGTCCTTTTCCGGCTTGTTTGATGAGTTCTCTGGCGGCAATTCTACCAATACGACCAAACCCGTATAAAATAACATCTTTAGGTTCTATATTGCCGTCAGTGTTTTGAGAAGCTGATATAATATTGCGAAGTTTATCATTAATGAACTCTTCTTTGGAGGAGTAGTTTTTGCCTTCTTCCAACCATTCGGCAGCTAACAGACCGATGTCAATTTTTGCTGGAGGAAGTGTTATTTTTTCTAAAATTTGAGCCAATTCGGCAGTGTCAAAGATGCTTATTGGCTTGTTTACTACGTTTTTGGCATATTGATGCAGTTGCAGAATTTCCGAAACACTTTGGTCAACCAAATGATTTCGGAAAAGAACAAGTTCCACAGATTTGTCATATAATAATTTACCTATTGACCGAATTAAGTCAACCGCAGCTTTTTCTTTGTTAATCCATTCTTTTAGTTGAGTTTCATAATGATTTTGTGCCAGCATTTCTTTTGTTTCCATGTTTTATGATTTTTAACCTAAATATTTTCTTAATATTTTGCTTCTTGATGTAGTGCGCAGTCTTTTGATAGCTTTTTCTCTCAGTTGTCGTACCCGCTCTCGAGTAAGACCCATTTCATCTGCAATTTCTTCTAGTGTTTGAGGATAGTCCATTCCGTTTAATCCGTAAAACCGAATAATAATTTCGCGTTCTCTTTCCGAAAGGGTTGATAAAGAGCGGTTAATTTCGTCACATAATGATTCATACATAAGTTTGCTGTCGGTATTGGGAGTACTGTTGTTGGAAATCATATCCAACAAAGTAAAATCTTCGTCTTCTACAACCGGAGCATCTACAGAGACGTGTTTACCTGATATTTTAATGCAGTCTTTTACTTTTTCTTCGGGAATGTCAAGTGCTTGAGCAAGTTCAGCAGCACTTGGAGGACGTTCAAATTCTTGTTCTAATTGAGAGATGGTTTTTTTAATTTTATTTACCGAGCCTACTTGATTAAGCGGGAGACGTACTATTCTGGCTTGTTCGGCAATTGCCTGCAAAATGGATTGTCGAATCCACCAAACGGCATAGGAAATAAATTTAAATCCGCGAGTTTCGTCAAATTTTTCGGCGGCTTTAATCAGCCCCAGATTTCCTTCATTGATTAAGTCTGAAAGTGTAAGTCCTTGACCTTGATATTGTTTGGCAACCGATACCACAAATCGCAAATTGGCAGTTACTAATTTTTCGAGTGCTTTTTCATCCCCTTGTTTAATCTTTTTGGCCAATTCCACCTCTTCTTCTGCGGTAATCATTTTTTGGCGGCTCACATCTTGTAAATACTTTTCGAGAGATGCTGTATTTCTGTTGGTTATGGATTTGGTGATTTTTAATTGCCTCATGTCTTTATTTTAGCGACAAAAGTAAGTAATTTATCTTGCCAAAACGCATGCTTATCGATTTTTGTTAGCTTTCATTTTTTTCCCCGTATCCATATCCGTACCCATAACCGTACTTGCCTTTTCCGTAACCGTATCCGCCGTATCCGTATCCATATCCGTATCCGTAGCCATATTTATTGTAATAGTATGAAAGGCGTTTAAAGCGGAGTTTGTTCATTACCAAGCCAAAACTGTTTTGGTCGGTTTTGTTGGTTTCCACAATTTTGTTAATGGCTTTGATATTGCTCGGTTTTAAAATGTCGGCATTAAGCACAAAGATGTTTACATTAGTGTATCGCATCAATACATTGGCATCACTTATAAGTCCGATAGGAGGAGAGTCTAGTATAATAAAATCGTACTTTTCTTTTTGACGGTTAATTTCTTGAGGTATTTTATCACTCAACATCAATTCTGAAGCATTTGGAGGTACAGGACCTGCAAAAACTACATCTAAAAAACCGTCCATCATGAATGTTTTAATATCTTCAAAGTTTGCATCCCCAATAAGCCAGGATGATGCTCCTTTGATGTTTTCTTCTTTGAAAACTTTATGGACTTTAGGTTTATGCATATCAAAATCTATTAGCAAAACTTTCTTTTGAGCTTTAGCTAAAATAGACGCCAAGTTAGTGGAAGTAAACGTTTTTCCTTCTCCGGGAAATAAAGATGTCGTTAAGACAATTTTATGTTCTGCATTAGGGTTTAGATAGTGTATGTTTGTGCGGATTGTTCTAAAAGATTCCGTAATTCCGGATTTAGGATTACTCAAAACAAAAATAGAAGAATCGTCCAGTTTAGGATTGTATGGAATGCCGGAAAGAATGGTGATATCCGTATATTCACTAAGTTCTTCCACAGATTCTATAGTGTCAAAAAGAAAAACACGGATAATAGCTATCACCAATGCTACTAAAAAACCGGCTAAAATAAAAGTATAAAAAATTTTGGTTTTATTAGGTCTTACGACGCCGATATTTCTGGCTTTTTCAATAATTTTAGTTTGAGGAATAATTCCTGCCCGGGCAATGATGGCATTTTCTCTTTTTTCGAGCAACATCATATAAAGCTTTTCGTTTATTTGCCTTTTTCGCTCAATGTTTAAAAGTTCAATTTGTGTTTTGGGAAGTTGCTTTATTTTACCGGAATAAAAAGCTATCTCTTTTCTAATATCTTCCAGTTTTTTTAGAATAGCTTGCTTGGTGTTGTTAAGATATATCAATATGTTTTTTTTGAGCAACTTTATATTCTCGTCAATTTGCCCGATATTCATGTTTTGCTCTGTGGTTTTAAACAAATCGGAATTTCGTTGCATTTGTAAATTGTATAGCTCATTAAGA
>CAZLMS010000259.1:0-3026 GCA_964560645.1 uncultured Flavobacteriales bacterium
AAACGGCAACCCGGAACCGAACAACAAATTCAAATGCATTTTATAGGTGGGCAATCTGGGTATAAAATCTTGAAAAAACAACCCCACCGTAACCCTTTGGTCAGTAGGACGAGGAATATATCCCGGTTCTATTCTCACGGAATCAACAGGAGTGTCGTCTTCAGTAACTCCGAAAATTATTTTTTCTCCGTTTTGGTTGTAATATTCGTAATAATAATCGTTAAGCACATCTTCTTTAATGCTCATTATTCCTAAACTTGCCCATGATTCCATTCCCTTTACAAACTCTCCATTAATTTTTAAATCGGTTCCTACGGCATAACCTTTTGAAATATTGTCGGCATAATAGCGAATTCGCACATTGTTGATTTCATAAGGAATCAGATTAAAAAACTGTTTAAAATAAACTTCATTAACCAGCTTAAAAGGCCGATTCCACAACTTAAAATTGTAATCGCTGCCTATAATATAATGTATCGCATATTGTGATTTGATATTGAAATTCAAGTTTCCTTGAAAGTCTCTAAATTCTCTGTAAAAAGGAGGTTGATGATAAAATCCCGTTGCTGCTCTAAACAAAAAATCGCGTTTCCAATTGGGTTTGTAGGAGAAATTTATTCGGGGACTTACGTTTACACGATTGTTCAACGTCCAGTAATTATATCGCACACCCATGTTTAAAGATATTTCGGAAGTATCTTTTAAAGAAAAAAAGCGATTGTACTGAACATAACCGTAATTTCGATAAGAAACAATGTGATTTTCTTTATTATAGTACTCACTCAACACGATTTGGTCAGGTGGATTGCGGGGAAGCGAATAACCCGCCGAGTCCAGATATTCCCATTGCTTATATACGTCATAAATTTCTTCTCTTTGAGCTGATAGTCCCCAAAGCCAAGTCCCTTTACTTCCTGTTCTTAATCCGGAATGGGTAAAATTAGACACCCATGCATCCAAAAAATTACGGGCATGGGAAATATATCCGCCCACTCCCAAATTAAATGCCACATCGCCAAAATTGTCTTTGGAAATATCATTTTGTAATACATCCAACCGGTAAGCCCCCTCGATATCATAAGTTTCTTTTTCTCTTGTATAAAAATTAGAGGTGATAAATTTCAATTTTATATTCGGTCGAGGGGTATAATTTAAGTTAACCGCCCCGAAATAAGAATTAAAAGCATCTATTTCTTGCCCTTCAAAAAACACCGTAAACTTTAGTGGTATTTGAACGGTTCCCAGAATAGTCTCTTGATTTTCCGGCACAAACCGGTATTGATTAACCGCTATATTTCCCAATAACCCTATTTCTAAATTATCACTCAAATCATAGGTAAGATATGTTTGATAATCAAAAAACTTCGGAGTGTAATTTCCTTGCACATCCAAACTGTTCAATAAATATTTATTGGTTTTATAGCGAACACCGTGAATTTGCGTAAACCTATGATTTTCTGAAGCATCTTGAAAAAAAACATTTGCTCCTAACAAACTCATCTGCAAACCTGCTCCAAATTTTTCCGGTTCTTTGTATTTTACGTCTAAAACTGATGCCATTTTATCGCCATATTTTGCTTCAAAACCTCCGGCAGAAAATTTCACGTCTTCTACCATATCGGAATTGATAAAGCTCAAACCTTCCTGCTTCCCCGACCGAATCAATATAGGTCTGTATATCTGTATGTCATTTACATAAATAAGGTTTTCGTCAAAATTTCCTCCTCTTACCGAATATTGCGAACTCATTTCATTATTACTCACCACTCCCGGCTGGGAAAATAAAATGCTTTCAAAATTTCCTGAAGCGGAAGGTAAAGCTTCAATGTATTTGGGATTGATTTTAATAATAGACAAATTTCTGGATTCCTCTTCTACAACTTCCACTACATTAAGCATTTCTACGGAAGGGGTTAAGGAAATATTAAGTTCTTTGACTTCTCCTTCGTGTAATTTTACTTTGCTTTTGAACGGCAAATAACCTACATATCTCACTACAAGTGTAAGCGTGGTGTCGGGAGGAACTTCTATTTTAAAAAATCCTTCATCATCCGTAATATTGCCCAATAAAAATTCCAAAATTCCCACATTGGCATGAGGCAAGGGATTTTGTTTGTCGTCCGTTACTTTTCCCTTGATAACGGAAGGGTTTATCGTTTGTGTTTTCGCAAAAAAAGAAAACCCGATAAATAAACAAAGAAGAATGGTTTTACTTTTTCTTAAACTCACCATTTTTCCACGCTCTAATAAATTGTGCCCATGCAATAGGATTAAGAATACTTATAGGAGGTGCTTGTCCTGCATAATAAAGTTTGCTTTGCCACTGTTGCATGGCATATTTATAGTTTAAACTTCCGTCCATGGGCATAGTTTCGGCTCTTTTGAGAATTTCTTCACGAGCTAAATTTTTCATAGCCCGTTCGTAATCATCTTCGGGAATTTTCAGATTTAAAAACGCTTGCTTAAACTGTTCCACACTTGGCCAGGGATAAACTTTAGCTTCTTCCAATTGAATAGTATCTTTGATAAGCACCTGAATAAGAGAATATCTATCATTGGTAAGTGTGTCGGGAATTACAAATTCTGCAGTTTTATATCCTACGGAATGAAATAGAATAGTGTCATTTTTTTGTGCTACGAAAGAAAAATATCCGAAATAATCGGTAATAGTGCCTCGATGAGTGTGTTTAATTAAAATGCTGGTATATGGTAAAGGATTTAAACTGTCGGTATCTAAAACTACACCGGAAAATTGCACCAAGTCATTTTTATTTTGCGCATTAACCGCTAACGTGCAAAAAAGAACAAATATTAAAATTTTAAACTTCATAATTAAAGGAAAAACGAAATATAGCTTAAATTCTTATATCGGATAGCAAAGATAGTTTTTTAAGTATTCTCAAGAAGCAAGAATACGTTTAATTAGTTCATCCTTAAAAAACCACTCTAAAAAACATATTTTTCTAAAACATGAAAAATTGAACGTATTTCCAAAATAGAAATTCGATTATTTTTTCTAAAAAGTT
>CAZLMS010000260.1:0-1683 GCA_964560645.1 uncultured Flavobacteriales bacterium
CTGCCCATCCCACTTGGTTGATAACTACCGGTTTTCCTTTTTTGTTTTTTTGAATATCGGGCTTGTCTAAAAATGTGTGGGTGTGTCCGCCAATGATAATATCAATTCCATGAGTTTCTTTAGCTAAGACAATATCGGAAACTTTATTGGAGTTATACTTATATCCCAAGTGAGAGAGACAAATTACAATATCGCATTTTTCGTCGTTTCGCAATATGTCCGTTGTTTTTTGCACGGAGGATATGGGGTCTAAATATCGAGTGTTTTCATAATTCTTTTTGCTAACCAGTCCGTTTAGTTCTACGCCTACTCCCAGCACACCGATTTTCACGTTTTGTTTCGTAAATATTTGATAAGGTTTAAATTGGTTATGTAAAATAGTATCCGAGAAGTCATAGTTTGTATTCACAAAAGGAAATTGAGCAAAGGGAAGCATTTTCTTTAATCCTTGCAAGCCGTTGTCAAAATCATGATTGCCGAGAGTGGCAGCATCGTATTTCATTTTGCTCATCAGCTCAAATTCAAGTTTTCCGCCGTAAAAATTAAAATAGGGAGTACCTTGAAAAACATCGCCGGCATCTAAAAGCAATACATTTTTTTCGCGTTTTCTTATTTGTTGAATAAGCCAACTTCTTTTGGCAGCTCCGCCAAGCCCCGGATATTTGGGGTCATCATGGGGAAAAGGGTCTATATGGCTGTGCCAATCGTTAGTGTGTAAAACAGAAATTTTAATACTTTCTTCAGCTGCGAATTTGGATATAGCTTTCCAAGGCGTTAATATTACGCCCGCAGAGGTAAAGGAGATGTATTTTAAAAAATCTTTTCTATTCAAATTGTATTCTTTTATCTAAAACGGGTTCTATTACTTTATTTTTTTGATGCAATGCTTCAATGTGTTGAATAATAGCATCTCGAAGTTTTATGTTTAAGTTGAGTTGTTTTTGATTGATGAAAAAACTCATGTGGTCCCCTCCCGATGCCAAATAATCGGAGGTGCATACCAAATAGGTTTTGGTGCTGTCCCACGGCATGTTGTTTATTTCTGCTTTTACGAGTTTTTTGTTTTGATAGGTCAGGCGAATACCGGATACAGGCACTCCGTTTTTTTCAGCAATATAATTGAAGAGTTCTTTCATTTGTTGAGGGGGTAGTTCTACTTCTACCAACTCATTTTCAAAAGGCATCAATTCAAAGATTTTTCCAACGGTTATTTCTCCTTTTGGAAGCGCAACACGGAGTCCGCCGTTATTCATCACGCAAAAATCGGGAGAAGGAAGATGGTATTTTTCCGCTTGTTTTTTTGCCGTGGAAAGAGAAAGGTCTGCTACAAAATTGCCGAGAGTTCCTTCGGGAGTGTTTTTGGTTAATACTTCTTTGGAAATACCGATTACACGGTTCATTTGAGCTTTTAAAGAATCTCTGTAAGGAGCAATGTAAGACTCCAACAAGCTGTCGGTTTGGGCAACGGAGTCGTGAATATCAATATAAGAAACTTCAATAGCAGGAAGATGTGTTTGCTCCGAAGTTTCTTTCGGAGAGGAACATGCTGCTGAAAAAAGAGAAAATAATATAAATAATTTAAAAAACCTCATAGAGATTCAAAGAAACAAAAAAAATGAAAACGGTTGGAAAGCTAAGAGGAAATTAAGCTACTTGAAATCCGAGAATGGTTACATCATCCAC
>CAZLMS010000260.1:1693-3011 GCA_964560645.1 uncultured Flavobacteriales bacterium
TTGTTCGTTGATGGATAAATGTGATGTGTTTTTTAAAAAAGAAATCAAATTTTTGCTTTTGTATTTTTTTCCTTTAGTTCCTCCAAATTGGTCGGGGAAACCATCGGAGAATATATATACTCTGTCTCCTTTTTCCAGAGAAAAATTATGTGTGGTAAAAGAAGATGCTTTTGAAAAGATGCCCACAGGCTGGCGGTCTCCTTTGAAAGAAATAACTTCTTGATTTCTGATAATATATAAAGGGTTGTTTGCTCCGCTCCATTGTGCTTGCAATGTTTTGCTGTTGAATCTTAATAATGAAATATCCATTCCGTCTCTCACGTTTTCATTTTGGTTGCAAAATGTGTTAATAACAATTTCTCTGGCACAGTCTAATATTTTTCCGGGTTCATGTATTTTGAATTCATTAACGGACCTGTTTAAAGCATTGGCACATACAACACTAACCATGGCTCCCGGCACTCCGTGTCCGGTACAGTCGGCAACAGCAACATAGATATCGTCATTTATATGTTCGCCCCAATAAAAATCTCCTGAAACAATATCACGCGGTTTAAATAAAAGAAAATGGTAGGGCAGCATGGTGCTTAGTAATTTAGGAGAAGGCAGTATAGCGTCTTGAAGCCTTTTGGCGTATGCAATACTATCGAGTATTTCACGATTTTTTTCTTCTACTACTTGTTTTTGGGCTTCTATAATTTTCTTTTGTTTTTGTGTAATTGTATAGCGATTGTAGATGAGAATTACCAATACAATGAAAATTATTAAACCCGTTCCAATAATTGAGAGAGCATAGTTTCTGTTTTTAATTTGTAGGTCTTTGATTTGAGCACTTTGCCGTAGAATTTTGTTTTCATTTTCCTTTTTTTCTACCTCATATTTGGTTTGGGTTTCGGCAATAGCATTATGTAAATCTTCACTAAACAGCGAATCTTTTGTTTGTATCAGCCATTGAGACACATTGTAAGCGTTTAAATAATCTTTCATATAATAATAAGCATTGCCCATTTCTTTGTATATGTGAATTTTGAGGTTTTTGTCTTTTAAACGATTGGCTATTTGCAAAGCACTATCCAGTAATTGGATGGATTTTTCAGGGGAGGTTTTTGTGTATAAAGAGGCAATATTTACATAGGTAGAGCCGATTTTATTCGGTTCGTTTAAATCTTGATATATTTGAATTGCTTTTCGATAAAATTGTTCGGATTTTTGAAGGTCGTTCAGCCCTGAATAAACATTGGCAATATTGTTGTAGGTCTGAGCCACAGCTTCTTTATTTTTATTTCTCATATCTATTTCCAAGGCATTGTTGTAGTAC
>CAZLMS010000261.1:0-3008 GCA_964560645.1 uncultured Flavobacteriales bacterium
AATTTAATGGGGTTGGTTTTTTTCTTGACATACAAGAAAGGTTTTTTGTGAAATTTCTATTTCTCCTTTTTTCTTCCATATTTATGGAGTCGTTTATATACTTGCTTTTGGGCAAGATTGATACTGGAAAATGTCCTTGAAACCAAGTTGATTTAAGAACATTGAAAACAAAGAAACTGTTTGTCAGCATCATGCGATTTTTTGCAAATTATTTTAATTTTTTAAGACATGTTTAATGAAAAAGATTTATTTTTGCATTCGGTTCTTTCAGGTCCGGTAGTTCAGTTGGTTAGAATACATGCCTGTCACGCATGGGGTCGCGGGTTCGAGTCCCGTCCGGACCGCTCAAATTACATTAGGCTGCTTGTTCACAAGCAGCCTTTATTTTTTGAATCATGTAAATATGAACACAAAAAAAAGCCGCTTCAATTTGAAGCGGCTTTTTTATCGGTAACATTCTATACAACTATTGAACGTTTACTTTAAAGATTTTGCTTTCCTTTCCTTTTTTCACTTTAACTAAATACATCCCGTTTTCAAATCCACGGAAGTTTATTGGAAAGTTATACATTCCCCGAGCAATTGTTCCGTAGTTTCTGCTCATAACTTGTTTACCCAGCATGTCAAAAACTTCAATACTGATGTTTTCACTGCCGGAAAGAGTCATTTGAACGTTGGTAGATTTAAAACTGGTAGGATTGGGGAATAGTTTAATAGCCTCGTTTTGTACTTGGTGAACAGTTGCCGTGTAAACACCTTCCGAAGTGTAACCGTTAGTTACGGCTTCGGAATAAGTAGCTGAACCCGCGTTGTTGATTTTTCCGCTTGGTTCAATCAATAAACCAACAAGAGAAAGATTGTTAATGTTCCATGTAGAACTTAGTTGAAAGGTAAAGTTAAACACATGCACATCAAATACGGCAACGGTTCCGGAACCGAAAGCGCTGTCCATTCCTGCAAAAGAAGGCTGAATTTCTCTTGCCACTTCGTTATATACCATTTGAGAAGCAGGAACGGGGTTGGGTAAATTTTTCCAGTTTACACCGTTTATGTCAATTAAATCTTGATTTTGTGATTGAGAAGAATAATAATTGGCTTGGTCATATCCTGAAGAAGTTCCCGTAACACTGTCTTCGGTTAGTACACATGCTACTTTCCAATTTCCTGAAAAAGATTCAAGAATTTTTACGCTCATGGAAACATCCAACGTATTGTTTGAACTGTTGTATTGAGCCCCCATAGTGATAACCCCGGCGGGAGATACGGTAATGTTGTTAAGAAAATCCGTTTCAATTTCAGAAGGGTCTATCACATTACCTCTATCTACCATAGCAGAAGGATAACCTGAAAAATAAGCGCCTATATCGGAGTCATAATCGCTATCTACCATAGGGTCGCCGTTGTGTACGGCAATTCCTTCAAACATATTGCCGTATTCGTGTTCCATATATTCCATGGACACCAAACCTCGCGGACACCATCCGCACCATGTTCCCGTTCCTTCTTCTGCTACTACCACTTTACCTTCGGCGGCTTCTACTAACGGAATATTTACGGAAGTGGTATCATCGGAGGGGTCGTCGTCTGAAGTGTTTCCGTTTACGTTAGATATATATGCCGTAAAAGTGTTTTGTCCGCTTACGAGGGTTACGGATTGAGAAAAGTTTACGGTATAGTCGCTTAAAGATGCCAATGAAATGTTAGATATGCTTTCGGTAATTTGATTTCCGTTGTATTCTAATGTTACGTCAAAAGAAGTAATGGTAGTTTGCCCTGCATTTTTTACCATTACCGAAGGGTTTTTGGTTTGACCTACTACTTTTCCGGTGTTGGAAATATTTAATACCATAGCGTTAAAGTTAGGCATGGTATAAGGGGTGTGATTGTAATAAACATCGTCAATCCAAAAACCGTCTCCGTTTAAAGGGTAAAAATCCAGAGAAGCCACTTGATTGTATCCGTTGCTCCACACACCTTGCGAAACGCCGTCAATAAATAATTCCCATGCATTTAAAGTAAGATTGGCTACGATTTTAAACTCAAACCAAGTGGCAATGGGGAAGTTTCCTGTTACTACATTTGTTCCACCATTTTGGATGCTTACGGTGCCGTCACTATTAAAATAAATGTCGGCTGCCCAGGTGGTTCCGATGACAGCATCGCCTTGAATATTAAAATATCCTCCTTTTCCGGATTGCACATTTACCCACATGGAATATTCCCAAATGCCGTCGGTAAGGGGAGCATTGGCAATGGGTAGCACTAAATCCGTAGGTCCTCCGTTCTGATTTACGGAAGATAAATACACGGAATTAGAACCGGAATGAGCATTGTCATTTACAACCACAACATCTTCGGAAGAGCCGGGCATGTTGCTCCATGTAGTCCATACATTGGAACTTTGAGCTAAATAGCTTCCTGCCGTATAGCTTTCAAAGTCGTCGGAAAATTGTGAGAAAGTTAGAGTGGCAGCCATTAGCATGGCAGCGGTGGTAAAAATTTTTTTCATAGCATTTGGTTTTTTGTTTATACAAAGAAAGGTGAAAATTATTAAAAAAACAATAGAAAAAGTATTTTATTCTAAAAAAGCTAACAAGTGATTTTTGGAGGTTTTAACTTTTTTAAACTTTCCACGGCAGCAAATCCAAATATTTTTATTTTTGCACCCTCATTCTTGGCGAGGTAGCTCAGGTGGTTAGAGCGTCGGATTCATAACCCGGAGGTCGGGGGTTCAAGTCCCCCCCTCGCTACTTTCTTTCCTCACGGTGTTGTCTTTTTAATTTACGTGCAATATAGAAACAATTTGAGTAGAGTTTTTGCCGTGTTGCAAATGTTTTTAATATCTTTACGCAAAATTGCCTATTCTTATGTTGAAGCTAACGCCGTGTCAAAGTGAGGCTCTTCAAAGGGTAAAAGAGCTGGTAGAAAAAAATCGGCACGATGTTTTAATTATTAATGGGTTTGCCGGTACGGGAAAAACTACACTTATCAAAGAAATTGTTCGTTTT
>CAZLMS010000262.1:0-2977 GCA_964560645.1 uncultured Flavobacteriales bacterium
CATATTTTCCATTCGTTTATTTTACCTGCAAGTAATTGACGATACCTATAAGCTCTCCGCTCAGAACCAAGCCTTACGTAAAGTTCCTTTATACCCTACCAGAGGACTCATATATGACAGAAACAAGCAAGTATTGGTATATAACGAAGCCGCTTACGATTTAATGGTTATTCCTCGAAAAGTAAAAAATATAGACACTCTTGCCTTTTGCAATCTTGTAGGAATTACGAAGGAAAAATTCATTGAAAAAATAACCAAAGCCAAAAAATACAGCCGGTATAAGCCTTCCGTATTTATCAGTCAAATCACTGCAGATGAATATTATCCCATTGAAGAACAATTATATAAATATCCCGGATTTTACGGAGAAAAACGCCTCTTAAGAAAATACTCCTATCCTATTGCTGCCCACGTGTTAGGCTATTTAGCCGAGGTAGATAACCAAACCATACAAAACAATCCTTACTACAAAAAGGGTGATTATATCGGAAAAAGCGGCTTGGAAAAACAATATGAAGAAATTCTCAGAGGAAAAAAAGGTATATCCGTTCAAGTAGTGGACGTTCACAATCGCGTAAAAGAAAAATTTAAAGACGGAAAATATGACACCTTGCCTGTGGCAGGAAAAAACATTACAATTTCCATTGACGCACAACTGCAAGCATACGGCGAAAAGCTGATGCAAAACAAAAAAGGAAGCATCGTTGCCATTGAACCCGAAACCGGCGAAATATTAGCTATGGTGTCTTCTCCGGCTTATGACCCCAACTTGCTAAGCGGACGGCATCGCGGAAACAATTATATGATGCTTCTCCGCAATGATTCTCTCAAACCTTTGTATAATAGAGCTATTTTAGCTCCTTACCCGCCCGGCTCTATTTTCAAAATCATACAAGGACTCATAGCCTTAGACGAAGGCGTTATTACACCCAATACCGGTTTTGCCTGTAACAAAGCATTAGTAGGTTGTCATAACCATCCTGCTCCTTCCAACCTTCAAAAAGCTATTCAATTTTCATGCAACCCGTATTTTTACCGTGTGTTTGAAAGGCTTATTCAACGTAATCCGAAAAACAGCATTTTTGAAGAAAGTCATAAAAACCTTGATATTTGGCGACAAAAAGTGCTTACTTTCGGGCTTGGCAGTCGCCTGCAAACGGATTTACCCGTAATCCGTTCCGGTTCTGTGCCTTCTTCCGGTTATTACGACAAAATATACGGCGAAAAAAGATGGGCTTTCAAAACCATATACAGCTTGAGTATAGGGCAAGGAGAAGTGCAAGTTATTCCGCTTCAAATGGCAAACTTAGCAGCCATCATTGCCAACAGAGGATGGTATATCACACCGCACTTTATTAAATCTGTCGAAAACTCGGATTCCATACCCGAAATCTACCGCCGTAAAAATTATGTGGAAGTAGATTCTTCTTTTTTTCCTATCGTTATTGATGCTATGCAACAAGTGGTGGAAGCTCCTCACGGAACAGCAAGAAGAGCCCGGATAGACAGCATT
This sequence comes from uncultured Flavobacteriales bacterium, assembly GCA_964560645.1. Lineage (GTDB taxonomy): Bacteria > Bacteroidota > Bacteroidia > Flavobacteriales_G > NORP312 > CAZLMS01. The sequence goes on from CAZLMS010000262.1 coordinate 1,514, forward strand.
ACCGTGTGCGGGAAAACCGGAACAGCTCAAAATCCGCACGGTGAAGACCATTCGGTTTTTATGGCTTTTGCTCCCAAAAAGAATCCCAAAATTGCCGTTGCCGTATATGTGGAAAATGCCGGGTTTGGCGGAACATGGGCGGCTCCTATTGCCAGTTTAATGATAGAAAAATACTTGCGCGGATATATTACCGACAAAGAAAAAGAAAAACGAATATTAGAAGCTGATTTGCTTAACGTAATACCCGATGAGAAATAGAAAAAGTATTTTTCAAAACGCAGACCCCGTAGTTATCATTATATATCTGCTACTGGTTATTTTTGGCTGGATGAACATCTATGCTGCTACCTATAATATTGATAATCCTGCGGATTTTAGCCTGTCTATGAGTTACACCCGGCAAATGCTTTGGATAGGCGTTTCTTTTATCCTAATTATCGGAATTATGATTATTGACTACAGCTTCTTTGAGTTTTCGAGCCTGTGGATTTACCTACTCACCGTTATTTTGCTTATTCTGGTGTTGATAATAGGAAAAGAAACCAAAGGAGCGCAATCTTGGATTGTGATAGGCGGGTCTTTTACGATTCAACCTTCGGAGTTTGCAAAATACGGCACTTCGCTCGCTTTGGCAAAGGTAATGAGTCAAATAGATTATGATTTTAAACGATGGACCGACAAAATCAAAGCATTAATAATTATAGGAATTCCTGCTTTTTTAATTTTACTTCAGCCGGATACCGGTTCTACCCTTGTATTTGGCGCATTTGTTTTTGTGTTATACAGAGAAGGACTTCCCGGGTGGATTTTAATTGTCGGACTGGCAGCTATTGTACTTTTTATTGCCTCTATCCTCATGAACGCCGTGCAAGTAAATGTTTTCGGATATCTCATTGCCGGGAAATACATTCTTGCTTTTGCACTGGTTGCATTAGCCGGTTTGACTTATTGGATGCTAAGGAAATACAAATCGGCTCTTACGATCATATTAACGGTTTTACTTCTGTCGGTAGGCTACACGCAAAGTGTGGATTACATATTTAATCATGTATTCAAAAAGCATCAGCAAGACCGAATTAACGAAATGCTGGGGCTTACCTTCGACCCTAAAGGTGCGGGCTACAATGTGTATCAATCCAAAATTGCCATAGGTTCGGGAGGCTTTAGCGGCAAAGGTTTTATGGAAGGAACCCAAACCAAATATAACTTTGTGCCGGAACAAAGTACCGATTTTATTTTTTGTACTGTTGGCGAAGAATGGGGTTTTTTAGGAAGTTTTTTTGTAATTGTTTTATTCTCCGCATTGATTATCAGGTTAGTTTTTTTAGCCGAGCGGCAACGCTCTAAATTTGCAAGAATATACGGTTACTGTGTAGCTTCTATATTCTTTTTTCATTTTATGGTAAACATCGGAATGACCATAGGTTTGGCTCCCGTAATAGGTATTCCGTTGCCTTTTTTCAG
>CAZLMS010000263.1:0-2962 GCA_964560645.1 uncultured Flavobacteriales bacterium
CGCCCTTAATAGCTGCCAAACCAAAACGAATTTCTCCCTTTTTATTAACCCCAAAACGTTTAAAACTCTCATTTATACTTGGTCCCAGCACATTGATTTTCATTCTCTTGCATTCCTTCATGAAAAAACGAAGTTTATCGATTTCCATATTGTAACTCAATACGGAAGCCATATACTCCGCCGGGTAATGTGCCTTAAGGTATGCCGTTTGAAATGCTACATAGGCATAGCAGGTAGAGTGCGACTTGTTAAAAGCATACGCCGCAAATGCTTCCCAGTCTTTCCAAATTTTTTCGAGTTTATCTTTGGGATGTCCGTTTGCCAAACCTCCCTCTATAAACTTGGGATAAAGCTCGTCCAGAATTTCTTTTTTCTTTTTTCCCATTCCTTTACGCAACGCATCGGCTTGACCTTTAGTAAAACCTGCCAATTTTTGTGAAAGCAACATTACCTGCTCTTGATAAACCGTAATTCCGTAAGTTTCTTCCAGATATTCTTTCATGTCCGGCAAATCGTAGGTAATTTCTTCCTGACCGTGCTTACGCCTAATGAAATTTGGAATATATTGCAAAGGACCAGGACGGTATAAAGCGTTCATTGCTATTAAATCGGCAAACTTATCGGGTTTTAATTGCTTTAAGCTCTTTTGCATTCCGACAGACTCGTATTGGAATATTCCCACGGTTTCGCCTCGCTGAAATATTTGGTATGTTTTGGGGTCATCAAGTGATATTTTATCTATATCTATTTCTTTATTGTGTAGCGCTTTAATAATTTTCAAAGTTTCTTTGATGAGTGACAAGGTTTTTAATCCCAAGAAATCCATCTTCAACATTCCGGCACTTTCTACCACAGCGTTGTCATACTGGGTAACCATCAAATCGGAATCTTTGGCAATAGCCATAGGAGCTACTTCCGTCAGCGGAAGCGGAGATATAATTACTCCGCAAGCATGTACCCCCAGGTTTCTTAAAGAACCTTCTACAATGCGGGCATATTTAATAGCTTCGGCTTCTTTTCCGTTTCCGTTGGCAAGTTCTAAAAAGCGTTTGACATTTTGAAATACTTTGTCGTCGTTCAGTTTTTCTTTTAATTCTTTTTCATTTAAACTGAATAATTTACTTAGCGAAATATCAGGGAGCAGTTTGGTTAAATAATCGGATTCGGATGGTTCAAAGCCCATTACCCTGCAAACATCTTTTATGGAAGATTTGGCTTTCATCAATCCGTAAGTAATAATCTGCGCCACTTGGTCTTTTCCATATTTATCTATTACATAATCTATTACCAATTTTCGCCCTTCATCGTCAAAATCAATATCAATATCGGGTAATGATATGCGGTCGGGGTTTAGGAAACGCTCAAAAAGGAGGTCGTACTCAATAGGATCCACATTGGTAATTCCAATACAATAAGCTACCGCCGAACCTGCGGCAGAACCTCTTCCCGGTCCCACGGAAACACCCATTTCGCGGGCTTTGTTGGTAAAATCTTGCACAATAAGGAAATACCCGGGATAGCCTGTTTTTTCGATAATTTCAAGCTCAAAATCAAGCCGTTCTTTAATTTCGGGAGTTATTTCTTTGTAGCGTTTTTTTGCACCTTCATAGGTCAAATGTCGCAAATATGCATTTTCACCTCTTTTGCCGCCGTCTTTTTCATCATCGGGATGTTTAAATTCGTCGGGAATATCAAATTTGGGCAGCAATACTTTATTTTCCAAATCATATTCTTCTATTTTCCCGATAATTTCTTCAATATTTAAAATTGCCTCCGGCTCGGAAGCAAATGCTTGCTTCATTTCTGTTGCCGACTTAAAATAGAATTGGTCGTTGGGAAATCCGAAACGGTGTCCTCTGCCCTTTCCTATGGGCATGTCTAATGTGTTTCCTTCTTTTATGCAGAGAAATATATCGTGAATTTTTGCGTCTTCTTTATTGAGGTAATAAGTATTATTAGTGGCAACGGTTTTGATTTGATGCTTTTTAGCCAGTTTTAATAAAACTCTGTTTGCCTCGGCTTCCAAATCGCCCGTGTTATGATGAAAAAGTTCTATATATAAATCATCGCCAAATTGTTCTTTCCACCATAATAAAGCCTTCTCGGCTTCGGATTCTCCGCCTTCATACAGAATTTTCCGGGCTAACTCTCCTTGCATTCCGCCCGTTAACACAATTAAATCTTCTTTATATTGAGCTATTACTTCTTTATCCACTCTCGGAACATAGTAATATCCTTCCAAGTATCCAATTGATGAAAGTTTGGCTAAATTATGATACCCGTTTTTGTTTTTTGCTAAAAAAACTATCTGATAGCCATTATCTTTTATTGTTTTATCTAAACGATTTCTACAAACATTAAGCTCACATCCGATAATGGGTTTAAGATGATAATCCGATTCCTCTTTCTGAAATTTTTTATTGATTTCTTTGACGGCTCGAGAGAAAATAAAAGCGCCCATCATATTGCCGTTATCCGTAATAGCTACGGCAGGCATTTTTTCTTCCGCCGCTTTATTCACCAAATCGTCCACGGTAGTGGTGGCTTGAAGCGTAGTAAATTGGGTATGATTGTGCAAATGAGCAAAAGGGGCTTTGTCTAATTCTTCGGAAATTTTTCCCGTATGTTTTTTGCTTTTTCCGGTTTCTTTTTTCTGTTTTTCAGACGCTTGAAAGTTAGACTGTTCCAAAACAGGTGCTTCGTATGAAATATTTTCGGGATGAGCTAACTCGGGAAGTGTTATGACTTTTCTTTTGAGCAATTCAAAAAACGACCTGGCATTGGCATGCACATCATAAGCGGCATCGTGGGCGGCATCGAATTTTTCTCCAAAAAGTTTCTCATGAAGCTCTAATAAAGACGGATATTTAAACCCTCCTCCACGTCCTCCGGGAATGGCACAAAACTCAATGGTGGTAGTCATTGTATCCACCGGTTGTTTTTCCGGCAAGGAGGATTTAAA
>CAZLMS010000264.1:0-2915 GCA_964560645.1 uncultured Flavobacteriales bacterium
GCATTCTTTCTTTTACTTCATTTTTTGGGATAAGCAAAGAAAACGAAGGGGAACAAGAATTTCGTTATGCGTTTGTTTACAATGAAAGGAGTGAATTGGCGAATGTTTTCATAAACAAAATTCACATTTATAAATACAAATAAAACGGCTGAAGGAGTTTTTTAAATTCCGGGGTGTATTGCAACGGAGCGGATTCTATAATAAGCTCTTCTTTTCTAATATTTTTATTTTCAACTGGTTGAAGTTCAATTAATATTCTTTTGGGAGGTTTGGAGGGAGTAGGTCTCACAAAATTTATTTTATGCACATGCAACCGGTTTTTTTGTGCTGTTTTTATCGTAAAATCCAGCTTGTCGGAAGGCAAAATCATTGCTATTTTTCCATTGCGGGAGAGTAATTTTCCGGCTTTCTCGATTAGCAAGGGGAGGGGTAGAGCATCGTCGTGCCGGGCAATATTTAAATGCTCGTCGGTTGTTTTGGTGGCGTTTGTAAAGAAAGGCGGATTGCAAATAACCAGGTCAAATTTTTTGGGAGAATCAAAAGTTAAAAAGTTTGTACACACGGCGTTGATTCGGCAATTAAAAGGGGCTCTTTCAAAGTTGAATTTTCCTATTTCAAAAGCTACGGGGTTAATTTCTAAAGCAGTAATATTATGAACACCTCGTTGAGCAAGCATTAGAGAAATTACCCCTGTTCCGAATCCTACTTCCAAGCAAGTTTCTACTCCTTGAATATTTACCCAAGCTCCTAACAGACAGGCATCTGTTCCTACTCGGAAAGGTGCGTTTTTTTGTTCAACGGTAAATTGTTTGAAACGAAATATATCGTTGGGCATTTAATCGTTATTCAAGTAAAGTTCAATTAAATCCGAAGGAACTTGAATTTTAAAAACTTTGTTTTTCCGGTCAATTTCTACAATAAAATCGTCAATGGCGGGAATCAAAATTTCTTTTTCATCTTGATTTACCACTAAAATAGCTTGTCCGGTTTCTATTACGTCGGTTATTTTGCCTACGGTTCCCAGTTTTGTATCTTCTACGGTAAATCCGACTACTTCGTGGTAATAAAAACTTTTTCCGGTAAGCCGGGGTAAAAGAGAGAGGGGCAATAACAAGCGTTTTCGGATAAGTTCTTCGGCTTTAAGCGGCGTGTCGATTCCTTCAAATTTAATTCGGGCATAACCTCTTTTGTCTATAGAAATGCGTTCAATAAAAAAAGGAACCGGTTCATTGTTGATTTCCACAAAAACCGATTCCAATTCAGTGTAATTTTGAGGATTGTCCGTGTCGAGCTTAAGTCCTACTTCTCCGTTTAAACCTATAGATTTAGCAATTACTCCAAGTGTGAAGCAATCGTCAACTTTCATAAGTCTTTATTCAGACTTTTCTTCTGCAGATTCTTCTTGAGCAGGAGTTTCGGCAGCGGCTTCAGGTTGTGCTTCTTCTTCGGAAGTTTCTTCATTGGCTTGAGCTGCTTCAGCTGCCAACTCTGAATTTTTGGCGGCTATTTCTTCAGCTCGTTTATTTTTAATTTCAGCTTCTTTGGCTAATCTTTCTTTAGCTTGTTGTTCTTTTGTTTTAGCAAGGGAATCTATTTTAGCTTGAATTTTAGCTTCTTTTTCTTTAAGCCATTTTTCAAATTTAGCATCTGCTTGTTCTTGGGTTAATGCTCCTTTAGCCACGCCTCTGTCTAAATGATGTTTGTAAAGAACGCCTTTGTATTTAAGAATTGCTCGAACGGTGTCGGTGGGTTCAGCACCGTTTTTTATCCAATATAAACATCTGTCAAAATTTATTTCAATGGTAGCAGGATTAGTGTTGGGATTGTAATACCCTAATCTTTCGATAAATTTCCCGTCTCTTTTTACGCGACTGTCAGCCGCTACCAATTGAAAGAAGGGTTGTCCTTTTTTTCCTTTTCTTTGAAGTCTTAATCTTGTAGCCATAATTTTTTAATTTTTTTCTGACACCAACTCGTGATGTCTTCGTTCAACAATAATTTTAGGGGTGCAAATTTAAGATGTTTTTTAATTGCCTGTATATTTTATTTCTAAAAAATCAACCGGGCTTTTATAAATTTAAATAGGCGCTAAGTCCGTGCAATCCGCCTTCTCTTCCGTAGCCGCTTTCTTTGTATCCGCCAAAGGGAGAAGTGGGATCGAATTTGTTATAGGTGTTTGCCCAAACCACACCGGCTCGCATCTTCGTAGTAAGGTTAAATATTTTAGACCCTTTATCCGTCCACACTCCGGCAGAAAGTCCGTAAGGTGTGTTGTTGGCTTTTTGAATAACTTCATCTACCGTGCGAAAAGTTTGAATTGCCAATACCGGCCCGAAAATTTCTTCTTTTGCAATGGTGTGTGATTGAGACACATTGGTGAATATGGTAGGGCGGCAAAAATATCCTCTCGAAGGAATGTCGCAGGAAGATTGATAAATCTCCGCTCCTTCGTTAATTCCTATATTAATGTATTTATTTACGGTTTCAAACTGTTCTTTGGAGTTAATGGCTCCGATATCGGTGTTTTTATCCAACGGGTCGCCTACAATGAGCGTTTCCATTCGGTCTTTCAGTTTTTGAATAATTTCTTCGGCTACCGATTCTTGAACAAAAAGCCGCGAACCTGCACAGCACACATGCCCTTGATTAAAGAAAATACCGTTTATTACGCCTTCTACGGCTTGGTTGATAGGAGCATCTTCAAAAATAATGTTGGCAGCTTTTCCGCCCAGTTCGAGTGTTACTTTCTTTTTACTGCCTGCCACTGCATTTTGAATGATTTTTCCTACTTGAGTGGAGCCGGTAAAAGCAATTTTATCTACATCGGGATGATTTACAATGGCAGCACCGGTGTCGCCATAACCTGTAACGATGTTTACCACGCCGTCGGGTAATTCGGCTTCTTGCAAAATTTC
>CAZLMS010000265.1:0-2915 GCA_964560645.1 uncultured Flavobacteriales bacterium
GAAGCCCCGCTCCCATAAACATAGGAGCTACCATAATTTTAGATTGTTCAAAATACACTTTGATATCCTCCACCCACCCTGTAACCAAAACATTTTCGGAAGATAATATTTTAACTTTCCATGCAGGAGAAGATCCTGCCAAAACTATTTGGATACCGGGATATTTTTGTTTCAATAAAGGTAAAATCCGGCGTACCAGAAATAAAGCTGCATCTACATTAGGCGGATAACTCATGTTTCCGGAAAAAATAATATCAAATTTTTTTTCACCTTGAGCAGACGGCTGAAATTTGCTAAAGTCCACGCCATTGGGAATTATTGCCGGCTTGCCGGCTTGCAATTTATTCCGGTCTTGTTCGGAAATAACGGTTTTTTCTTCAAAATAATCGGCAATATGTGCTTCGTATTTTTTTAACCGTTCGGCTTCTTTTTGCAAGACATAACGAACCAATCCCCCGGATTTACTTACCCTCCGTTCCATTCCTGCCGAAAAGGCATCCATATAATCCAATGTTTTATGGAAAATTGCATATTTTTTTACATACTCGGATGTTCTTACCAATTGAGCATAAATAAATTTCGGGAGATGTTTTTCTATCAAATCGTCTATCTGCTTTTGAGCATCTTTTGAATAAAAATAAGCCACTTGAAGCGGAATATCGGAAGTAAAAAAGGCTTTTATTATCCGCCATGCTATTTTAATTCGTGAAAGTTTAATTACATATACCTCTTCACAAAATTTTTCAAGCTCTTCTATATGCTGTTGCTTCACTTTTTTATCCGAAAGACAACATAAAATAATTCTATGTTTTTTAGACAATTCCCGTATTTGATAGTATGCCCGCAGTTTGTCTCCTTTTTCCAACGGATACGGAAATCGCGACAAAAGAACAAATATCTTTTTGGAATCAGCCTGCAAGGTTGGTACTTTTTTTATGCTTGATGTGAGCAATAAAGTTTTTTATTTTATCTAAAAATTTCCAATAAGTATCCATTTCAAAAATAGGCGAATCCGTATTGGCTTTATAGGTTAGAAAAATGCCCACCGGAAGCAAAATTACGGTTGCCAGCCACATGCCCTGCCAAGCGGGAATTTCTCCTTGTTTAGCCAGTTTTTCGCCGGTAATGGAAATAATATGATAAAACAGAAAAAACAAAGTGCTGATAACTACCGGCATTCCTAATCCGCCTTTTCGAATAATAGCTCCCAGTGGTGCGCCGATAAAAAACAATACCAAGCAGGCAATGGATAAAACAAATTTCCGGTGCCATTCTATTTCATGCCGGGCGTAATTTTTTACAAAATTTTGTTGTCGATTATGGTATGCCTCCGCATATATTTTTAACGTTCGTGCATTGGTTACGGCTGTTTTTACTACCGTTCTTTTTTGTTCGGCTGTCAAACTGTCAAACGTAAAAGAAACGGCATTTTGACCTTGCATCAAGTTTGGTTTATAAAACAGAGAGTCTTTAAAGTAGTTTAACTTTAAGGAATGTTTTTCAAGCAATTCTTTGCCAATAGTTTGTTTTTGTATTTTCAAGGTATCCATTTGCCTTTCCAATTGAGCAAGGTTAAGCATTTGATAATTATTTTTAAACAACTCTTGATTGCTTCTTTTTAGTTTAAAACCCGTGAGGTCGAAACGGATTATTTGCTCTTTAAAATGCGTACGCATTAACGGATAGTTTCGATTTTTCAATGCTTCTTTATTGCGAATTTCGTTATAGCTGTATCCGTTGTACAGTTTCAATTCCAAATACTCGTCATTACCGGCAAAACTCATCACTCCTTTTTCGGCGTATAGAATTTTATTATTTTCCGTAGTGTTAACATGGTCAAAAATCATTACATCGTACAAAGTTTTTCCGTCTTTTTCTTTACTGCCCACTCTTATTACATAGCCTTCTATGTTTCGGTAAAAAATACCGGGCTGTATGTCAATGGCGGGTTTTTTATGACGTATATCGTATAGTAATGATGCAAATTTTAAGTTGGCTTTGGGCCATACATGGTTGGAAAAAAAGAAGGCACTTATACTAAGAAATACCGTGAAAATAATAAGCGGTTTCATGATTCTAATCAATGACAACCCGGCTGATTTCATGGCAACTAATTCATAGCTTTCTCCTAAATTTCCGAAGGTCATTATAGAAGACAATAAAACCGCCATGGGTAAAGCCAGGGGAATAAGGTTAGCTGAAGCGTATATCAACAATTCGGCTATTACGTACCATTCCAACCCTTTGCCTACCATTTCGTCAATATATTTCCATAGAAATTGCATTACCAAGATGAATAATGCAATAAAAAACGTAAGCAAAAAAGGTCCTATGTAAGAAGTTAAAAGGAGCTTATGAAGTTTTTTCAAGTCAGGCGGTTTTGGGCAAAAATAACGATATTAAGCCTTGAAAAATTATTATGCACCGAGTAACAGTATTAAACTGTCGATTTGTTTATCCCAAAGCATTTGAGCTTCTTCAAGTTCGTCTTCTTCTGCAAAATCGGTAACGATAAGGGCTACATCTTTGGTCAGTTCATCAATATTTATCCGCATTTCAAAATAATAATCTTCTCCCTCATCGTCTTCCCATTGAAATCTTACATAATCGCCTTTTTTCCTTTTTAGCAACTTAGCTCGTTCTTCCGCCCCGTCCCATTCAAAAGTGAAAACATTATCATTTACAGCCACGTTATCTGCAAACCATTCGGACAAACCGGCTGCCGTGGATATTTTGTTGTAAAGTACATTAGGCGAAGAACGAAGCACATATTCTTTTTCAAACTTTACTTTACTCATTTTGAAAAATTTGGCACAATTTAAAAATAATTTTTAAATAAACTGAAATTACCGTAAATTATTTTTACAACTGCAAAAACATCTGTATTATCTATTGATATTTGCAACGCGTTAAAC
>CAZLMS010000266.1:0-2881 GCA_964560645.1 uncultured Flavobacteriales bacterium
GAATATATTTTTTATTAAATTTGCCGCCTCACATCGGGGCGTAGCTCAGTCCGGTTAGAGTACACGTCTGGGGGGCGTGTGGTCGCTGGTTCGAATCCAGTCGCCCCGACTTACAAAGGCAGTCTTTGTAAAGACTGCCTTTTTTATTTCCGGATTTCCCTGAAATTTTATATTTTTATCGAGCAAATGCGAGGTATAGACTTAAAAATATTATTGTTCTTTTTCATTTTTACATCATTTTATTCTGATGCTTTTTCAGGAGAATTAGACAGTTTACGGCAAATCCTTCAAACTTCAGGTTCTCCCGAAAAAAGAGCCGAAGCCTATGTTGAATTAAGCGAAATACTATATCAACAAAATCCCGATACGGTAGTTTATCTATGCCAAAAAGCACTTAAAGAATTAAAACCCCTTTCTTCTCACAAAACAACAGACACTCAAATATTGGAAATAAAATCCGATGCCTATAATAATATCGGATACATTCATAAATCAAAAGGACGCATAGACTCCGCCATTTATTGCTATGAACAGAGCTTAAAACTTTCCCGCCAACTTAACGACTCGTCGCGTATTGCCCGCATATTAAATAATATTGCTTATCTGTATTTTAATCAAGGAAATTTAGACAGGGCTTTAGACTATTTTTTTAAAAGTTTAGCTATTAAAGAAAATCTCGGATTGGAAAATGCGGCAGCCGTTACAATGAACAACATCGGGTTGGTTTACATGTCCAAAAACGAAGAAGACAAAGCCTTGGAATACTACTTAAAAAGCCTCAAAATAAAAGAAAAACTCCGCGACAGTGCAGCAGTGGCAATTCTCTTAAACAACATCGGGCATGTATATAAAAACAAAAATGATTTTGCCAAAGCAAAGGAATACTACACTCAAAGTTTGGAAATCTACCAAAAATTAAAACATGAAAAAGGAAAAGCTTTAATATATAACAATTTAGCACATGTTTACAGTCAGCAAAACGATAAACAGAAAGCCTTGGAATATTATCAAAAAGCATTTGAAATTGAGCAAAAATTAGGAAGTAAAGAAGACATGAGCATTACTTTAAACAACCTCAGTAAAGTATATTTGGACTTAGGAGATATAAAACAAGCTGAAAAACTGGCGAAAAAAAGCTACCAATTAGCCAAAGACTTAGGTTATCCCAAATTGATTCAAAATGCAGCTTTTGAATTAAGCAATATATACGAACAACTAAATAAACCTACTCCGGCATTGCAATACTACAAAGAATTTGTAACTATGAAAGACAGCCTGCAAAGCACAAAAAACGAGCGGGCATTAGTGCAAAAAGAAATGGAATATGAATTTGAAAAACAAAAAGCCATAGAAGAAGCCAAGCATCAACTTGAGCTTGAAAATCAACGCAAACAAAAAAACATCATCATTACCGCAATTTTAATTGTATTGACACTCGTTATCATTTTCGTGGGATTTTTATTTAACAGATATCAAATCATTCAGAAGCAGAAACATATTATTGAAACTCAAAAGAAAATCGTAGAAGCCAAAAACGAAGAAATAATTGACAGTATTACGTATGCCAAACATTTGCAAAGTGCCGTATTTCCTCCAATCGAATATTTCGAAAAACTTTTTAAAGAATATTTCCTCATTTTTCGTCCGAAAGATATTGTTTCGGGAGATTTTTACTGGATGGAACAAACGGAAAAATACCTGTTTGTTGCTGTAGCCGATTGTACCGGACACGGTGTGCCGGGAGCAATGGTCAGCGTTGTATGTGCTAATGCTCTTTATCGTATTGTAAACGAGTTTCACATCTACGATACCGGAAAAATATTAGACAAAGCCAGAGAAATTATCATTAACGCATTTTCCAAAAACCTCCATCAAGAACAAATAAAAGACGGAATGGATATCTCGCTAATCAGAATATGCAAAGAAAACTTCCAAATACAATTTAGTGGAGCGAATAATCCCTTATGGACTTTAAAAAACGGCGAAAATACCATCACCGAAATAAAAGGAAACAGACAGCCGGTAGGTTATCATATAAAAATGCAACCTTTTAACACCCAAGAAATTCAACTAAATCCGGGCGATACCGTTTATTTATTTTCCGACGGAATGCAAGACCAATTCGGAGGTCCGAAACATAAAAAATTTAAAGCTAAAAACATCCGCCGATTGATTACCGAAACTCATACGCTACCCTTACAAAAACAAGGAGAAATTATACTTTCCGAATTTGAAAAATGGAAAAAAGCAACAGAACAAACCGACGACGTTACCCTAATGGGAATTAGAATTTAATTTTTTCAAAGGTTGTCACATTAAGGCAGGAATTTTTCGTCTTTAAGAGTAGAAACCCAAAAAAACTATGTACTATGAAAAAAATTAAACTCTTTTTGAGCTTGTTGCTAATAAGCAGCATCTCATGGTCGCAGAACTATTCAGTTGATGTTTGCGTAGATTTAGGACCAATTCCGCCGGGAATGCCTCCGGGAGACATTAACATTTATTATTCCAATGCAGGGAGCAGTAATACTATTCAAGGGGTTACTGACTCTTTAGGATGGTATTGTACCACTATTTCCGTTACAGCCGATAGCGGAAGCTTTGCTTTTGTAGATTTAATAATCTACCAAACAAATTGCAATCAGCCCGTAGGCGATACTATGTATTTGGCTATAAACAGTGATACTTTAATTCAATCTACAATAAGTTATTGCAGCAATTCCGGCACACCTTCCGGAAGCGGGTGTAGTGCTGTATTTACTACTTACCAAGATTCCCTTAACCCTAGCACATATTATCTGACTTCTTATGCATCAGGCGCAACACCGTATTCTTATCAATGGACTTTTTCCGACGGCTCGGTAGCCACTACCCAAAATGC
>CAZLMS010000267.1:0-2875 GCA_964560645.1 uncultured Flavobacteriales bacterium
GATATACATGTGCTATATAATAATAAGCATCTACCTTTGCTCCGTCTTCATTAGGGCTATAAGGGTCGTAATTTTTCTTTACGTTTTTTATTGCCTTTTCAAAATACGGCAACGATTTTCTTTTTTGGTTAGGGATGTGATAATAGCACTCTCCTACTCTAAAATTCAGATTTGCATTTTCAGGGTCTTGTTCCAATAGCTTAAGCCATATCGGTAATGCTAAATTGTAAAATTTATCTTCCGTAAGCACATTGGCTTCTTCAAATTTTTCCTTGAACTCTGCAGGAGACAATTTTTCATTGCCATCTTGAGAATAAACCGCAAAGCTACCCCCTGCGACTATTATAAAAAGTAGAAAAAAGAGTTTTTTCATGTTATATTTTTTAAATTTCTCTTTGCTCATCAAAAGCTTCCAAATAATCGGCAATTCTACGTAAAAAACTACCTCCCAATGCTCCGTCCACTACTCTGTGGTCATAAGATAATGATAAAAACATCTTATGTCGTATTCCTATCATATCGCCTTCAGGAGCTTCTATTACTGCCGGCTTTTTTTGGATTGCTCCGGTAGCTAAAATAGCGACCTGAGGTTGATTGATAATAGGTGTTCCCATTACGTTTCCAAACGTTCCTACGTTGGTAAGCGTAAATGTTCCGTCTTGAATTTCATCAGGCTTCAACTGGTTATTTCTTGCTCTATTGGCTAAATCGTTTACGGCTTTGGTCAAGCCTACCAAGTTGAGCATATTGGCATTCTTGATTACCGGCACAATTAAGTTTCCGCTCGGTAATGCGGTTGCCATTCCTATATTTATGTAATTCTTTTTGATAATTTTATCGCCGTCAACCGATACGTTTATCATCGGATAATCGTTAATGGCTTTGACGATTGCCTCTATAAAAATGGGGGTGAACGTTATTTTTTCGTTATATTTATCTAAAAATTGCTTTTTTACTTTATTTCTCCAGTTTACTATCTTAGTTACATCCGCTTCTACAAAGGAAGTAACATGGGGAGAAGTGTGTTTGGAATGAACCATGTGTTCGGCGATGAGCTTTCTCATGCGGTCCATTTCGATAATTTCCACATTTCCGGAATAATTTTGAGAAGCAGATGATGTAGAAGGTTGAGGAGCCGGTTTTTCGGGTTTCGGTGCAGGTTCCGGTTCCTCTTTTTTGGCTTGGGTTGTTTGAGGTTGAGCAGAAACTTGCTGTTGTGAATCTCTGTTTTTCAAATAATTTAAAATATCATTTTTGGTTACTCTGTTATCTTTTCCCGTGCCGGGTATTCTATCCAACTCTTCTTGAGTAATTCCTTCGGTTTTGGCAATATTTCTTACTAATGGAGAATAAAATCTTCCGCCGGAGGTTTTGGATATATGTATATCTGCCGCTACACTTGAAGCTGCAGGCTGGAAAGGCACTTCTTTAGCTGCTTCTTCCGCGCTTTCCTCTACTGCTACGGGTTCAGGCTGAGCGGCTTGCCCGTTGGCACTTACTTCCTCTACGTCTTCTCCTTCACCTGCTATCACTGCGATAACCTGCCCTACCTGAGCAACCTCTCCTTCCGGAACCAATATTTCTTTAATCACTCCGCTTGCCGGAGAAGGAACTTCGGAATCTACTTTATCAGTGGCTATTTCTACAATCGGTTCTTCTTCTTCTACGGTATCGCCTACGTTTTTCAACCATGTGGTAATAGTTGCTTCCGCAACGCTTTCTCCCATTTTCGGCAACAAAACTTCTATTTTTCCCATATTCTTTTATTTTCTGTTTTTCACTAATTTCTTTTTGTCCACTCTCGGCAAAAATAATTTAAATTTTTTCTTTTTCAAGTTTTTACATCAAAAATTATTAACTTTCATTTTCTTTCAAAATTTGAAAATATATTTCGACATCTTTCCAAATACTATAATCAGAATAGTATTTTAATTCGTTTTTTAAAAACCGGGAAACACAAAAAATGCCCTTTGGACAACTGATATAATAATACCTGTCAAAATTTTTATCGGGACACTTGCCTATCCATGTTTTTTTGTTTAACAAAATCTCCCATATTTCTTTTACCGAAACTTTTATACGTGCTCTGAGTAAAGGGTAAAAAAGTAAATAGCATAATAAAAATATAATCCAATAACTTCTTGGCTCGAAAAAGATATTTTTTATTGATGTTCGCGGTGGTTTGTTTAAAATAGATTTCATCGGAAGTAATTATTTTATCGCTGCTTATTGCGGTCAATTCATTAAATGCCACATATTGCTGAGGAATTTTCCCGGAATACTGTTCAATGAGAGCAATTATGCGTCTATAAGGTAAATCAAAAGATGAATATATAATATTCTCCGGGCGAAATATATCCAATGCTTCGGAAAGTTGAGAAAAACCCGTCACAAACTGTTCGTTACTTATTTTTTCTTCTTTTACCGAAACAGGAAATATTTGTTTCACGTCACGGCATCTTGTAACAATCAGACTTTTGAGTTGATTTATATTTTTTTCAGCGGTTACCAAAAAATATTTTTTCATTTTTAAATCTTCAAAAAAATAGCGCTTTGAAATAAAAGAACTAAAAAATAATCTGATAATTAGAGGAAAAAATAACTGAATAGCGGAAAAGAACAAAGCATACGCTCTGGAAAATCGCCACTGCTCGCCCAGTAATGCATACGCAATCAATATTACTATTGCACTTACAGTTCCGCCCCGCCACCATCTTTTTTGAGTAAACGGCGTGTCGAAATTACCACTAAAAAGATGCATTAAAAGATAACAAAAAAGAAATATAAATATCACTAAATTAGCTGTTTGATAGTTGTATATAATGTGTTTATATTTTCCGTACCGGTCTATTAAGAGACAGGATAACAAATACAA
>CAZLMS010000268.1:0-2835 GCA_964560645.1 uncultured Flavobacteriales bacterium
CAAATGATATACACCTCTGCTGCAGGTAATAAATACAGCGTTCAAACGCTTAAATATTTTATTTCGGATATTACCATTGAAGGTTCGGGAGAAACGCAAGATGTGCTTATTGATGCGGAATTTTACGTGGACGCTGAAGATGCTTCTACTTTAATTAAAGAAAGTGTGGCATCTCTGCCTGCCGGCGAATATAGCGGCGTTTCTTTTCGTTGGGGATTAAGCAAAGAAAAAAACACCTCGGGACGTTTCCCGAATCCTCCCGAAAGCAACATGGAATGGCCCGCAATGATGGGTGGAGGATACCATTTCATGAAATTGGAAGGACAATATGATTCTTTGGCTACCGGAAATATTAAATATTACAATACGCATATCGGAAATCCTTCAAGTGATTATGACAATTCTTTTGTAGTTTCTTTTTCCGAGCCGTTTACGGTAAACGGCGATGAAGAAATTCATATAACTATCAATATGGAAATTAACAACTGGTATCAAAATCCGCATACCTACGACTTTAATAACTATGACGACGGCATTATGGGAAGCCAAACCGTGCAACAAATGTTGAAAGAAAACGGACAAACAGATGTATTTTCTATCAAAGAAATTCATGCACATTAAAACTAAATATTACATAGTAATCATCGGAGTATTGGGGGTCTTTTTGGCAGGATGCCAAAAAGACCCCCAATATTCCATTCCGGTTGCCTCTGTTACCAACGCCGATTCTTCTTACAATCCTACTCCCTACACCGTAGATATTCCGGAAGGCTTCCCTGATATGCAAATACCGGAAGATAATCCGATGACTGTAGAAGGCATTCGATTGGGTAAGAAACTGTTTTATGACCCTATTCTTTCAGGAGACAGCACCCAGTCTTGTGCTTCGTGTCATCAACCTTCTTTTGCGTTTTCCGACCCTAAACAATTCAGTGTGGGTATTACCGGAGCTCAAGGAACCCGAAACGCCCCGGCGATTATCAATCAAGGATGGAATTTTGAATTCTTTTGGGACGGCAGAGCTCAATCTCTTGAAGAACAGGCGTTAGCTCCTGTCCCCAATCCCATAGAAATGCATTTGCAATGGAAAGATGCTATTGTTCGCCTAAAAAATCACCCCGAATATCCCGAGCTTTTTTATCAAGCCTTTGGCACTAAAGAAATAGATTCAATGCACGTGGTAAAAGCTATCGCTCAATTTGAACGCACACTTATTTCTTCCAATTCAAAATATCATAAATTTTTGAGAGACGAGGTTGCCCTCACTCCCCAAGAACTCAACGGAATGACTATTTATTTTACCGAAAAAGGCGATTGTTTCCATTGCCACGGCACAGTGCTTCTTACGGATAATTTGTATCACAACAACGGGTTAGATTCTGTTTTTACCGATTTAGGACGATACAACGTAACGCAAGACCCTAACGACAAAGGAAAGTTTAAAACCCCCACTCTTATCAACATAGAGCTTACGGCACCATACATGCACGACGGACGGTTCGCCACACTCGAAGAAGTTATAGACCATTACAGCGAAGGAGTGAAAGTTTCCGCCACGATAGACCCGTTAATGAAAAAAGCACATCAAGGGGGGCTGCATCTAACTGCTCAAGAGAAAGCCGATTTAATAGCATTTTTAAAAACCTTTACCGATGAATCGTTTATTAACAACCCTGATTATCTCGCTCCTTAATTGTGGGGCTTTTCTTAACTCTTTCGCACAGTCTTTTATATATTCCGACTCTATTATCGTAACCGTCTCTTCCGGTGACACTTTAAAAATGGCTTGGAGCGGCGGATTTAATGCTCCTCAGTGGAACTCTATCGACTTAAATTTTGACGGAAAAAAAGATTTGGTCATCTTTGACAGAGAAGGCAACACTTTAAAACCTTTTATTAACATCTCCGACAACGGACAAACGCTCTACAGATACACCCCCGCCTACATCGAAAATTTCCCCAAAGGCATGTCTCAATTTGTAATTTTAAAAGACTATAACTGTGACGGAAAAGAAGATATTTTCACCTATGCCAGCGGAGGAATGAAAGTTTACAAAAACACCTCCGCCAATGGAAATATTTCTTTCGAAATGGTATCTTCTTTGCTCTATTCTCAAGGCAACAGCGGACTTATTAACCTTTATGTAGCTCCTACCGATATTCCGGCTATTGAAGATATTGATAACGACGGCGATTTAGACATACTCACTTACGGTGTTTTGGGAACTACCGTGGAATATCATCAAAACCGTTCTATGGATTTATACGGAACTTGCGACAGTCTGGAATTTGTCAAAGTAACCGATTGTTGGGGAAATTTTGCCGAAGGATTTTCGTCTTACGACATTACCTTAAATATTTCCTGCAAAGGGTATGAATATCCCGAAAGTCCTGCAGAAATACAAGCATTGGCACAAAAACACGCCGCCCACTCGGGGTCTTCCCTCTTGGCTCTAAACCTTGACGGCGATTCGGACAAAGATTTAATCGTAGGAGATATTTCCGCCAAAATTTTAATCGCACTAACCAACGGCGGCGATTCTTCTTTTGCCGATATGGTAAGTGTAGATACTCTTTTTCCGGCTGATAACCCCGTACAAATGGATGTGTTTCCGGCAGGTTATTATGTAGATGTTGATAATGACAATATAAAAGATTTAATTGTATCACCAAATGCTACAAATACCATAGAAAATTATCAAAGCGCTTGGTTTTTTAAAAACAATGGTACGGACAACAACCCGGCATTTCAATTTATCCAAAATAACTTTTTTCAAAGCCAAATGCTGGAATTCGGAACAGCTTCTTTTCCTGCCGTAACCGACATTAACCAAG
>CAZLMS010000269.1:0-2824 GCA_964560645.1 uncultured Flavobacteriales bacterium
ACACCCCTTAAAAAAGAGCAATATTGCTAAAAGAGCTGCAAAAACCAATCCGCTGAAAAACGACGAAACAATATGTTTTACAGAAATATTCATGTCAGATAAACATATTCACCGTTGCGTTTACCCGATTGATACAATTGTTGCAATTGAGCAAGCGATTTACCAAAGCGCATTTCAAAATGCGGTTTATCTTTAAATGATTTCCAATCACCGCCCCACTCAAAACCGATACTTTTGCCCAAGTGCGCAATTTTTTCCCAATCGGGATTATTCCAAAGTGCTTTGCCGTTTTTAATTTCAACCACATCAATCGCCAATCCGTAATTGTGTAAACTCTGCCCCGGTTTGGCATTGGTAACGATTTTTCCGGGCAAAGTTCTGCCTTGCGCATACAGTCGAGCTTGTTCATCCCAAGTTCTCAGCCCGGACACCACGCGCAGTTTTTTGCCCAATTCTTTTTCGGCACGGATAATAAACTCTTTGGCTTTTTCACGCACCAGCGGATGTAGTTTACTGATACGTTTATCCGACACTAAATCCCATGATTTTTCTTTTAAGTAATTGATTGATTTCACGGCAAATTGTTTAATGGTTTTACGTTTTCTTATGGCTATGGCAACAGCAATTCCTATCATGCTCAAGATGATTATCCAACCTGTTTTATTGGGCTGAAATTTGATTTTCATGTAACAATATTTCTCCAGTTTTGAAATTCGGAAACATCTAATTCTTTGCGTAAGCGGTCGGTTAAAGCTTCATCGAATTTTTGACGATACGCCTGTGCCACTTCGTCCAAGCTGCCTTTGGTTTGATAAGCCAGTTTTTCGATAGCCTCATCATCGGTGCCGTCAAAATCTATCATCCACGACACACCCGAAGGATTGGCCGCCGAACGGTATCCTTGTGCAATTTGGTTTACATCTTTGGATTCGTTTTTGTTGAACTTACGCTCGCGCCATTTGCGAATCATGCGCTTTATGCCGCCGCGTAAAATAAACCAACCGCCCAATACGGCAATGATTATCAACACATATTTATTGGTTAAAACTTTTTTGGCACCTTTGGCCGCTGATTTTAGTACTAAAGGATTCATTTTTTCATGTTTTTAAGGTTATCCGAAACGGGTAAAAGCTTTTCGGGCAATGGATAAATAATCGCCCAAGGACAATTCTTGCCCTTCTTCGGGTGCCACTTCTTTGATAAACTCTATCAATGCAGGATTTTCCACCACAACGGTAGCTGCCTGAATAAAATCCTCGTGGCTTAAATGGTCTTGCAAATCTTGAAAAGCTTGCAATTTTTCTTCCAACTCTTGCGGTGAACTTGCAGCAATATGTAAAGTAACTTTATAGGTTTTCATCGTTTTCGGTTTTTGTCGGTTTGTTATTGATTTCTTGCGGTTTTTCTTCGGTGTGGGTGTCATTGTCAGAATAGATGTCTGTATATTCGGTTGAGTCCAATTCGGGTGCTTCATATACCTCGCTCGATTCTTCCCATTCATTCTCGTTCAATTCCTCTTCTTCAATTTGAAATTGCACTTTACGTTTGGGCTTAACCGGTTCCTGTTCCGTTTCAGTACCGGCCAAAGACGACTCTTTTTTTTTGGCATTTTCTTTAATAAAATCTTTGACCAATCCGCCCAAAGCACCGGGTATTTGTTTTAAATAACCTTTCACATCGTCGCGGATTTGATTTTCTTTTTCAGCCAATTCAGCTTCTTTTTGCGCCAACAGCTGTTCCTTTTCCGAAAGGCGGTTTTCCCGTTCGGCAAGCATCATTTCTTTAAACTTTAAAGTTTGCTCAAGAAGTTTGTTTTGTAAATCAATGCGCATTTTTTCCTCTTTCAGCTCATATTCTTTGCGCAAACCCGTCAGTTGCATTTCCAATTCGTCTTTAATGGTAGAGAATTGTTGCGGTGTTTCAATTTTGGGCTCTTGCGGCGTTGTCAGGTTAATGTGTACCTGTCCGTTTTTATCCACTTTGTGTGGGACACCGTTTACCGTAATATTTTCTTCCGGTTCGGGGTCGAGCCATTCAATATCTTCATTTATTTTGATGAAAAAAGGCGGATTTTGCCTTGCCGATTGCTCATTGGTTCCATACTTGATTTGTACTTCCGCGTCCACATTGTCCTCTATTATCTTATCCAAAACTTCGCTAAAAGTCTTTCCGTCGGGATTGTTTTCATTGACAGAACAAATCATAATGCCGTTTTCATCTTTGACAGACCAAAACTGGTAACGCGCCAATTTCTTTTTGGCTAAATCGGGTGCTATGTAGTTTTTGACTTTTTTCATCGGTTTGGGGCATTAAATTTTACGCGTATGTAGCGCACAATAATGTTTTGCGTTTGACTGTGGTTATCTACTTTTATGCTGCTTAAATGCTTTGAAATGATATTATTAAAGCCCTCGGGTGTGTTTTGCTCATTGTACCGGACAGCATTTGTAGCGGAGCGTAAAACCACATGCAGCCCGGCAGGATTTGCTGCTTGAAACAGGCAGACATAAACCACTTCGTTGGCATGTACAGGAATTTGTGCGGGGTTTTCTGCGGTTTCTTCTTGCAATAAAAACCCTTTAATATCCCGATGCTGCATGTCGGTTTCTATCATTTTTACCAATAATGCTCCGTTTATATTCATTTTTCGGTTTGTATTAAAGCATAAACACTTGTTTGGCAATGTAAGTCGCGTGGTACAGACGAAGGACTCAATTCAGCGTGGCAATCTACCGTGCCGGTCAGCAAAGTGCCGTTAAGCGGTAAATGGATGTTTACCATTCTGCCGTCGGGCGGTATGTTGATGCTTTGCGGCAAAGTAAGC
>CAZLMS010000270.1:0-2813 GCA_964560645.1 uncultured Flavobacteriales bacterium
TGGTTATTGGCTTTTACTGTAATTTTACTCAGGAAACTTTAAACAACTTTAAATAAAAAACACTGTGCACAACAGTGGCTCATAGCACATGCCGCAATTAATTGTAAATATGAAAGTTACTAAACAAACACTATCGTAACTTAAAAAGCAATCGTTTCAAAATGCGGTACGCACCATATTTAAAACGTTGTGCCTCATGCAGAAAAAGATGAAATTGATAATCACCATACTACTAACAACTTTAACGTCTTGCGGACAAATAACCAAGTCAACAAACAAGAAGGCAAATATCGACTTGGAAGCAGTTGACAATGTAGAAATCAAACAGAAACTCTCCGACTTAACCACTGTTCGACTGACTAACCAACAGATTGAAGAATTTGTGACTAAATGGAACAACTCAAAATCAAAAGGACCATGTAAGTACATTCCCAAATTTTGGTTGACTGTGACTTTGAAAGATGGAACTACTCGGACTTTTAGAGCGAACGGAGAAAATATAAAAGAGGATAACGACTGGTGTTTTAGTATTGGCGACAATGACTTTTTTGACCATCTGTGGATAGAAAATCAAAAAGAATAATAAGCACGATGCCATAACAAAACCTATACAAAAGTTCTTTGCAATTTTAAAGAAAGCTACCCCCTTTCAAAAAGCTTTTATAAAATAAAACAATGCTATGTATCTCAATGCTTTTCCTATTAGCATAAACATTGCCGTTTGAAAAGGGCTAATCCTAAACAAACCCAATAACAAAGCCAAAGGGTCGCCTACTACGGGAAGCCAGCAAAAGAAAGCCGTGTACACACCATATTGTTTAACATACTTTTCCAATTTGGCTGTTTTTTCGGGACGTATGCCGGTAAACTTTTTAATTCGTTCCCAATTGCCCCAATATCCCAACACATAGTTGGTTAATCCGCCCAACCAATTACCCGCAGATGCCACAGCAATTAAAAGTACCGCATCATATTCCGCCAAAAATGCCGCCGTCAAACCTATTTCCGAACCAAAAGGAAGAATGGTTGCCGCCAGAAAGGCTTGTATAAAAATTGTCCAATAAACCATTAGCCAAATTTAAAACTAATCCATTGAAGGATTTAACTATTTTTGAGACCAAAACTTTTTGTCATGAAGAAAGTAATTATTGTGGGCGGGGGGCTGGTTGGTGCTTTGGAAGCCATATACATGGCTCAACGGGGATATGACGTAAAAGTCTATGAAAAACGTCCCGATATACGCAAAGCAAACATCAATGCCGGAAAATCCATCAATTTGGTAATCTCCAAAAGAGGATGGGCTTCTTTGGAAAAAGTAGGACTGCGACAAGAAATAGAACCGCTCACCGTGCCTGTTTACGGAAGAATGACACACGATGTAAAAGGCAACCAAAATTTTATTCCTTATTCTTCTAAAAAAGAGCCTATTTATTCTGTATCCAGAGGTGGGCTCAATGCCAAACTCCTTGAAATAGCCGAGCAATATCCTAATGTGGAATTGTTTTTTAACGAAAAATGCGTAAATGTAGATTTAAATGCTCCATCGGTAACGTTCTACAATTATGAAACTCAAAAAACACAAACCGTTCAAGGAGACTTGGTAATAGGTGCAGACGGCGCTTATTCCGAAGTGCGAAACCGTTTGATGAGAACCGACAGATACAATTACTCCCAACAATATATAGAACACGGATACAAAGAATTACATATTCCTGCCAATGAAGACGGAAGCCCGAAAATAGATGTTAACGCCTTGCATATTTGGCCGCGGAAAAACTTTATGTTAATGGCACTTGCCAATTTAGATAACAGCTTTACATGCACTTTATTTTTTCCTTTTGAGGGCAACCCTTCATTTGAAAGTATTCAAACCGAAGAAGATTTAATGAAATTTTTCCAAACTACCTTCCCGGATGCCGTGCCGCTAATGCCTACCTTAAAAGAAGATTACTTTAGCAATCCTGCTTCATCGTTGGTTATTATCAGATGTTATCCGTGGCATTATCAAAACAAAGTGGTATTGATAGGAGATGCAGCTCACGCCATTGTGCCGTTTTACGGCGAAGGTATGAATTGCGGCTTTGAAGACTGCTTGGAATTTGACCGTATATTAACCGAAACCAACGACAATTTGGCTAAAGCGCTCCCGCTCTACACACAAACCCGAAAACCCAACGGCGACGCCATTGCCGATTTATCTCTTCGCAACTTTGTAGAAATGAGAGATTTGGTTGCAGACGAAAAATGGCTGCTACGCAAAAAAATAGAAGAACACATGTATCAAAAACATCCCGATAAATGGATACCGTTGTATTCTCAAGTGAAATTCACCACAATTCCTTATGCTCAAGCACTTAAAGAAGGACAAAAACACGATGCTATTATGGAGAAAATTTTGGCACTGCCCGATATTCAAAACAAATGGAATTCCGAAGAAATAGAACAACAAATACTTTCCATGCTTTGAGAAAAATTTGCTTAATCATATTATTGCTTTCAACCGTCACTTGTTTCGGGCAATATAAGAAACGTTTCAGGGGAAAAATTGACAACCATTCGCCCATGAACAGCAGAAAAATCGGAGAAGTTATTCCCACGGAATCTTATCGCTACAAAATGGGCGGCTGGAAAATAGAGCCGGGCGTTACATTTATGTTTCCTCAATCATTTAGTGTGTTGGGAAGTTATGACCATAAACCGTATAACCCGAAATGGAAACCCGGGCTGTATCTGGAAATAGGACGGTATAAAATATTGGAATATTCCTCGTTCTTCCGATATTTTGATTACGGAATTGCATACAAATCATTGCG
>CAZLMS010000271.1:0-2788 GCA_964560645.1 uncultured Flavobacteriales bacterium
GTTAAAACCTATGACAGATAATACTATAACAGCAAAGAAGTAAAGAATTTCCCACGGACGAAGCACTAAAAAGAAATATCCTACACATATTACGGCAATATAAGTAAGAAAATAAGGAAGTAAAGCATCTACATCGGCGCGTGCCAAAAAATAGGAAACGGAAAGAATAACCGACATAAAATTAACGTGAAGTGTAATCCTATAGCTGAGCTTTTGTTTTCGGAAAAGATAAGTGGTGGTTAAAAAAATAATACTGACTAAAATCCTGAGGGAAAAGAACTGCCAAAACAAATCTTTGGCAAAAAGCCAATCTATAATACTCCAAAAGGGATAGAGTGCGGCACTGATATAAAACATGAGAACGGCAATGCGTTCTGCTCGTTTGTCTATCAAACTCCCTAACTGTTCTTTAGAATATCTTTCGTTGTCTATTTCCGAAATTCCGGTAGATGACTCCATCGAAGCTAATATACTAATTTTCGGTTAATTTAGCATTTTGAATACTTACATTCAATTCAAATCCTATTAACAATATAATAGAATTGATGTATATCCAAAGCATGATGACCAATAAAGTTCCGATAGAGCCGTAAAGTTTGTTGTATTGTCCAAAGTTATTGATATAAAATGAAAAAGCCAATGTGCCGAGTATAATTAAAATAGTAGCTAAAGTAGAACCTGCATTGAAAAATTTAAACCGGCGTTTTCCCGAAGGAGCATAATAATAAATAAATGAAATGGTAAAATAAAACAATGCTGTAATAATAATCCATCGGGAAATTTGAATAACAAATACGTCCCAACCTCCTTTTAAAATATGATGAGAAAGTAAGTAATCCATAGCTATTTCATTGAAAACAATTAAACTCACCGCCACAATGGTTAAAACGGTAATGAGCAAAACGAGAAATATGGAAATTAATCGTTGTTGTATAAAAGTTCGTTTTTCGATAGAAAGCTGCGTCTGATTAAATGCATCTATCATAGCGTTAATACCGTTAGTAGCAAAAAACAAAGCGGAAATAAAACCGAAAGACAACAATCCGCCTCTGGGGCGGGTGGCAATATCCAATATCGTATCTTTAGATAACTCATACGCCTCTTTGGGCAAGACGGCTTGTAATTGTTCTAATAAAATATCCTGAAAATTATCTATCGGAATATACGGAATAAGGGTAAATAAGAAAATAATGGCAGGAAACAATGCCATAAAAAAACTGAAAGCCATAGCTGCCGCTCTGTTGGTAATAAAGCCTTCGGACAAAGCCCGTATGAAAAAACGCAATACATAATACAGCGGAACTCCGTCAAAACCGGGCAACACCAGTTTCTTGGAAATTTCAACCAATTCCTTGATAACGGGGATGTTTTCTATTTTATGAGACCAATGTTTTTTCAAAAAATTAAATTGCTTTCAAACTTAAATCTAAACTTTTTACCGAATGTGTTAAGGCTCCTACGGATATATAATCCACTCCGCAAAGAGCATATTCTCTGACAGTTTTTTCCGTAATTCCTCCCGACGATTCGGTTTCATACCTTCCGTTTATCAGTTCCACGGCTTTTCGAGTATCCTCCACGGAAAAATTGTCTAACATAATTCTGTCTATTCCTCCTACTTCAATAATTTCTTCTACTTCGTTCAAGTTTCTGGCTTCTACTTCTATTTTTAAATTCAATTGATTTTTTTTCAGATATTCTTTTGTTTTCGACACTGCCTGCTTAATCCCTCCCGCATAATCTATATGATTATCTTTCAGCATTATCATATCATACAAACCAAACCTGTGGTTTTCTCCTCCACCGATTTTTACAGCTTGTTTTTCCAAAAATCTCAACAAAGGAGTGGTTTTTCTGGTATCTAAAATTTTAGCTTTTGTTCCTTCTACTAATTTTACATAACGGGCAGTTTTTGTGGCAATTCCGCTCATGCGCTGCATGCAATTCAATACAAGTCGCTCGGTTTTTAAAATCGTATGGACTTTGGCTTTTACGGTAAATGCTTCATCGCCTTCGGCTACCTGTGTTCCGTCGGTTATATGCTTAATTATTTCCGCTTGGGGTTCTACATATTTAAATATTTTTTCCGCTAAATCAATCCCGGCAATTATGCCGTTTTCTTTAACCAGCAAGCGGGCACTGCCCAAGGCATCGGAAGGGATACACGCCAATGTTGAATGATCGCCCTCTCGTATGTCTTCTTCCAGGGCGAGTTTAATAAATTCTTCAACCATCATCATTCCACAAAGGTATAAAAAGAAAAAGGCTGTCTTTTAAAGATCAGCCTTTTTATCAAAAATTGAAAATTCGAAATTTACAAATATACTTGACTGCCTTTGGCTTTAAATTCTTCTGCTTTTTCTTTCATACCTTCTTCCAATGCTTTTTGCTCATCAAGTTTCTTTTGCTCTGCATATTTCCTCACGTCTTGTGTAATTTTCATGGAGCAAAAATGCGGTCCGCACATGGAACAAAAATGAGCAATTTTAGCACCTTCGGCAGGCAAAGTTTCATCGTGATATTCTCTAGCTCTTTCGGGGTCTAAAGAAAGATTGAATTGGTCTTCCCAGCGAAATTCAAAACGGGCTTTACTCAACGCGTTATCGCGAATTTGAGCACCGGGAAATCCTTTGGCTAAATCTGCCGCATGAGCTGCTATTTTATACGCAATTACACCTTCTCTCACATCGTTTTTATCCGGCAATCCTAAATGTTCTTTCGGGGTAACGTAACAAAGCATTGCCGTGCCGTACCAACCTATTTGAGCGGCTCCTATTGCCGAAGTTAT
>CAZLMS010000272.1:0-2733 GCA_964560645.1 uncultured Flavobacteriales bacterium
CCTCTAATGTTATATCCGAGTTTGTTCCGGTTATGTTCTCTTATTTTTTCAAAGTTTAATACTGTGTCCCGGTTTACTTCCTGATAAGTATATCCGCCTCCTATTACCTGACGCTGAACCAAACCTCCGTTGGCAAAGATGTTGAGTTTTCCGAATCTTTTACTGAAATTTAAAGTAAGATTGTTTTGATAGGGATAAGCCAAAGTAAGATTTACCGAAAGATTCAATCCTTTGGTTTTGATTTTTTTCAATACAATGTTGATAATTCCCACTTCTCCTTCGGCGTCATATTTAGCAGAAGGATTAGTTATTACCTCTATTTTATCAATCATATCGGCAGGAATCTGCTTTAAGGCATCCGCCAAGTTTAAACCGGTAATTGCCGAGGGGCGTCCGTCTATCAACACCCGGATATTTCCGCTGTTTCTTAACTGAACGTTTCCATCCATGTCCAAGGTAACTCCGGGAACTCTTTCGAGTACTTCCGAAGCATTTGCTCCCGTATTGGTTAAGTCTTTTCCGACATTAAACACCCGTTTGTCCAATTTAAGTTCCACCCGACTTTGTTCGGCACTTATTTCCACGGCTTCCAGCATCACATTGTCCGGTTGCAAAATGATAGGAGGCAAATGTGTTGGTTTTTGTAAATGAATAGTGTCTGACCGGTAATTTTTAAACGATAGAAAAGATATTTTCAGCACATAAAAACCGGGCGGGAGTTCGAGTTTGAACTTCCCGTTCTCATCGGAAGCAATACCTCCGGCAATATTCCCCGAATTTGAATATGCTACTACATTGGCATAAGGAATAGGAGCATTGTTAGAGTCAACAACCCTTCCAAATAAAGCTATTGTCTTTTTCGTTTGAGCGAAAGAAAGAAATACAACAAGAAAACTAAAAAAAACTAAAAGCCCCCATTTTTTCATGCCGCAAATATCCGCCTTTTTTCAATAACTCAAGCGGTATCGGGCTTAATGCTTAATCACCAGCTTTTCGGTGAAAATTTTACCATTATTATTCTTTACTTTCATAAAGTACATTCCTTCAGGGGTTTCACTTAAGTCTAAAACCTGAAAAATAGACTTAGGATTGCAAGAATAAATCTTTTTTCCCAACACATCATAAATTTCAATTGTCTGTAATTCTCCTTCTATGTTAAGAGAAGTACTTACCGGATTGGGATAAACTTTAAGTTCCTTTACACGCCCGAAAGTTACCCCTGTGGTTGTTCCGGGAGAAATGTTATATACGATATCAAAATCGGCGGAATCCAAACCGTTAATATCTTTAAACTTATAATTCACCTTTGCGATACCCGTATTGCCCATAGGTCTCATATAAGCAGTGAAAGTCTCCGTGGAATCGCCGGGGTTTAAAGCAACTGTATCTGTTGAAATCATTTGATTGGAACTGTAGCAATTTGCCCCCCAACAAAAATAGAAATCGTTTCCTATAGTCATCACATCAGTTCTTTCCACAATAATTTTTAAGGCGTTATTAGAATTGTTATATACCACCACATGGCTTTCTAAAACCCAATCGTCAGAAGTGCCATAAACCGTATCGGGCACATGTGTAAACGTTATTTGAGCTTGTACACCTAAAAAGACTGCAATTGCCAAAAATGTAAGCGCTGTTTTTTTCATAATTTGAAATTTTTTACCAAAAATATAAATTTTAATTTTATTCTTGCCTGCAGACTGAAATTATTGATTTTTTAGTTCGGAATAGGATTTCAATAATAAATGCATTTTCACCATTATGATCTTCCTTTAAATGATTACCTTTGACCAAGAATTTAAAAATTAAAAATTATGAAAAAGTTTTTATTATATGTTGCCGTATTTGCTTCTCTTCAATTAAGCAGTTCAGCTCAAACTATTCTTCTACAAGAAGACTTTGAAAACGGCATGCCTGCCCAATGGACTACTCAACAAGCCTCCGGCTCAACCGGATGGCAAGTCGGCACAGCGTCTGCTCTTTCAAGTCAATATTGGACTATTCCCACAGTGCCGGGAAAAATTGCAGCTTCTAACGATGATGCTTGCAATTGCGATATGAGTGTAGATTACCTCATTACCGACACGTTGGATTTATCCGGTGTTTCATCTGCAGTGCTTACTTTTGATGCGTATATAGACGGAGCCTACGGTTCTACCGGGCATATTAAAATAAGTACTGATTTGGGTAACACATGGACTAATGTTTTTGATGTTCCTGCTTCCGATAAATGGGAAACCTATAATGTGGATTTATCTTCTTATATCGGAAACAACAATGTTTTAATCAACTTTCATCATAACGATAACGGCCAATGGGCTACCGGCTTTGCTGTTGATAATGTAATTGTAAAAGAATTGCCGGCGAATGATATTGCCATAACTGACCTTACATTCCCCGCATTTGCCGTTACTACTACTTCCACCAACATAAGTGGTACCATCACCAATTTAGGTTCTCAGACTTTAACTTCCTTTGACCTGAGTTGGAACGACGGCTCCGGTGCTCATACGGAAACAGTTTCCGGAATATCCGTTCCCACACTTGGAACATACAACTTTACTTCTTCCACTCCCTTTAACCAAACTGCCTTAGCAGAATATAACATTACCGTAACCGTTTCTAATCCTAACGGAAGTACTGACGCTGATGCCTCCAACAATTCTAAAGAAAGCAGTATTACAACCTTGGCTTTTGCCCCTGAAAAAAGAGTTGTGGGAGAAGAAGGTACGG
>CAZLMS010000273.1:0-2706 GCA_964560645.1 uncultured Flavobacteriales bacterium
TTTCTTTTCTGCTTTCATTGGTTCTTTCCTTTTTTTGATTAGACAAAGTTAATTAAAAATGTTAGGAAAGAAACTTACATATACAAATAATGCCGTTAATAATGCTGCCAAAACCCATCCGGCTATTTTCCTTTTTTTGCTTATTGTTTCCATAGGTTTTAATTTTTAATTGAAAGGATTGAGGAATAAGGCGGCGGCAAAGCTGCCGCCTTATCATTTGTCACTATTTTGCCTTAGCAGAAATCTCAATTTTCAATTCGATGTCGTCAGACAAAACCATGTCTTTCATAGTACTTTGATAGCTTACATCATATTTCTGACGGTTGAAAACCAATTTGCCGGAGGCTTTTAATATACCGTTTTCCTCTGTTAAGGTTACATCTGTTACGGTTTCTTCATTTGTTTTTCCACGAATGGTTAAATCCCCTACAATAGTATTACCTTCGTGTTTTTTGATTTTAAAAGATGCGGTAGGATAATTTTGTACATCAAAAAAGTCGGGCGAAGATAAATGTCCTACAAGTTGCTCTTTGGGATGCTCTTCCGAATAGTTTTCGTCTGTCGGGTTAATAGTGGTCATATCTACCACAAAAGAACCTCCGGAAATTTGATTTCCGTCATAATTTAATTGACCTTCTTTAAATTTAAGTGTTCCTTCATGGCTATACATACCCACCATTGTACCTTTCCAATAAACAACCGAATTTGCCGTGTCTAACACATAAGTTTTTATTTCTTTTTTTGCCGGTTGAGAGGTGGTTTCTTCACTTTGAACAGCATCTTTCTTCTCTCCGCCGCATGATATTAACGCAAAAGCGGCAATGCTTAATAATAGTATTTTTTTCATGGTTTTTTGTTTTTTAATGAAATAATCATAGTTTAGTGTGACTTCCATCGCAAAATGGTGGGTTTTGTGTATGCTTACAACCACACCAAGCCACTTTTTTAGGCTCATCAATATCTACAATAACAGGAGTAAAACCTGTTCCTTTGTGTGAACCGTCGCAAAAAGGTTGCTTAGCGCTTAATCCGCAAGAACACCAGGCATATTTTCCCGGCTGCATATCCATTACATAAGGGGCTTTTTGAGCAATTTTCGGTTTTTCCATGGCTTTTAGTTTTTATGTTGCCGCAAATATATGTATAAACATTATGTGTTGCAACAAATAGATGATAAAAAATGTTAAAAAAGAAAAAAAATAATCAATAACTTTTAAGGTTTTTTAAGCTGTTTTTTGTGCTTCTTCCAGCAGTTTTTCTTTATCAATCGCCACTACTCCGGGGTATTCGCACACAATTCCGCCACCTAAGTTTGCCAAAAAAGCCGTTTCCTGAAGTGATGCTCCCAAAACCATCATTAACGATGCAATGCTAATAACCGTATCGCCGGCTCCCGACACGTCTGCAATTTGACGTTTTGCCGCCGGCAAGTGTAAAGACTCTTCATTTGATGCAATAATTACCCCGTCTTCGGAAAGTGTGGTCATCACACAACGGGCATCTATCCTTTTTTGTAGCTTCTCAACAGCCTTATACGCTTCCTTAACTGAATTTGACACCGGCAAATTAAGCCCTTCAAAAAGTTCTTTTCTATTCGGCTTAAAAAGAGATACATTTTTGTAATTCAAAAAGTTGTTGCGCTTAGGGTCTACCGAAACAAACACTCCTTTCCGGTTAGCATAATCCACTGTATGCGTAATAAGTTCGGGTGTAATAAATCCTTTATCATAATCTTGAAAGATAATTAAATCAATATTTTGTTTTTCTACAATTTGCCGTATTTTTTCAAAT
Source organism: uncultured Flavobacteriales bacterium (assembly GCA_964560645.1). Lineage (GTDB taxonomy): Bacteria > Bacteroidota > Bacteroidia > Flavobacteriales_G > NORP312 > CAZLMS01. Next base: position 1,792 of record CAZLMS010000273.1, read on the forward strand.
GCCAAAAGAGCTGTTTGTTCATTCACTTGAGAAGTCTCCTCTTCATCAATTCTCAAAAGATGTTGACCATTGGAAATAATTCTATGCTTTACGGTTGTAGGGCGTTGTTTGTCCGTGATAATTCCCGAGGTGTGTATATTGTTTTCTTCAAGCAAGTGTGTAAGTGTATTTCCGTTGGCATCTTGCCCGGTTAAAGCACATAAAAAGACTTGGCTTCCCAACGAACGAAGATTTAAAGCTACATTAGCTGCTCCTCCCGGACGGTATTCTCTTTTTACTACATCTACCACGGGAACCGGAGCCTCGGGGGAAATTCTGCTAACCTTACCCCAAATATAGGAGTCTAACATTATGTCTCCTATAACCAGTGTGCGAACATGGTTAAATTGTTCAAAGTATTTTTCAATTTCCTGTTTTTTCAAGACAATTTGTTTAAAGCATTTGCAATTCGACGCATGGCTTCTTCTAAATCGGATTCGGAAGCGGCATACGAAATCCGGATATTGTCGGGGCTTCCAAATGCCTCCCCGGTTACGCATGCCACCAATGCCTCTTCCAATAAAAACATAGTTAAATCCGATGCCGATTGAATGATTTTTCCGTTAAAACTCTTACCAAAAAAGGCTTTTACTTCGGGAAATACATAAAATGCGCCTTTCGGTTTATTTACTTTCAATCCTTCTATTTTGGTTAAATGTTCCAACACCAAATCTCTTCTTTTTTCAAATGCTTGTTTCATGTAACTCACCAACGCCGGGTCGGCTTCTACAGCGGCTTTTGCTGCTCTTTGTGCTATTCCGCAAGTGCCGGAAGTGAATTGTCCTTGAATTTTTGTGCATGCTTTGGCAATTTCGAGCGGCGCTCCGATATACCCTACTCTCCACCCGGTCATTGCAAAACCTTTGGATACTCCGT
>CAZLMS010000274.1:0-2692 GCA_964560645.1 uncultured Flavobacteriales bacterium
TTCTTACAAATTGTTGCACGGCTACCAACCCTTCCAAAATGGCATAATCTTCTATGGTAACATGGCCTGCAAGATTTACGGAATTGGCTAATATACAATTGTTTCCGATGATACAGTCGTGGGCAACATGCACATAAGCCATTAAAAGACAATTTTTGCCTACTACGGTTTTATACCTGTCGGCAGTTCCCTTATTGATGGTTACACATTCCCGTATGGTGGTGTTGTCGCCAATTTCTACGGTTGTGTATTCGCCTTTATATTTTAAATCTTGCGGAATAGCCGAAATTACAGCTCCCGGAAAGATTTTTACATTATTGCCGATTCTGGCACCGTCCATTATTACTGCATTGGGTGCAATGTAACAATTTTCTCCGATTTCTACATCACCGAAGATAGTAGCAAAAGGTTCTATAATGGTATTTTTCCCGATTTTGGCATCGGGATGAATGTTAGCTTGCGGCTTCATGCTCAACTACTTTTTTTTTAACTATTTGTGCCATCATTTCTCCTTCGGCTACTACTCTATTTCTCACGTATGCCGTAGCTTTCATTTGACAGATGCCTCTTCTTATGGGGGCAGTCATATCTAATTTAAATATAAGTGTGTCTCCCGGAAGTACTTTTTGTTTGAATTTTACGTTTTCAATTTTCATGAAATAGGTCTCGTAGTTTTCAGGGTCGGGAACTTGGCTGAGCACTAAAATTCCACCTGTTTGAGCCATTGCTTCTACGATGAGTACGCCCGGCATAACGGGGTTTCCCGGAAAGTGTCCTTCAAAAAAATGTTCATTTGCCGTAACGTTTTTAACTCCTACTACATAATCGTCCCCCATTTCTATAATCCGGTCCACTAGCAAGAAAGGAAATCGATGAGGAAGCATGCGTTTAATATCGTTAATATCATAGATGCTTTCTTTGTTGAGGTCAAATTTGGGAACAGCTCTTTTTTCTTTTTTAATGAGGTTGGTTATGATTTTGGCAAAAGCTACGTTTCCGGCATGTCCCGGGCGAGCAGCCAATATGTGAGCTTTGATTGGTTGTCCTACCAGAGCGAGGTCTCCCACAATATCTAACAATTTATGTCGTGCCGGTTCATTTTCAAAATGCAACTTCAAGTTGTTGAGAAAACCGATGCCTTTTACGTGATATTGGGCAATGTCTTCTTTGGATTTTCCAAATAAAGAGGCTAAATGCCATAACTCTTCATCGGAAGTTTCTTTATCAATCATTACAATAGCGTTATCCACATCTCCGCCTTTGATGAGCCCTTGGTTGTATAATGCTTCTATTTCTCTGAGGAAAACAAAAGTTCTGCATGGAGCTATTTCGTCTTTAAATTCTCCCAAGTGATACATGGAAGCGTGTTGAGTGCCTAGCAACGGGGAGTTGTAATCGACCATTACGGTTATTCTGAAATCTTCAGACGGAACGGCAAGCATCTCCACACCTTTTTCTTCGTCTTCAAAGGTGATGTTTTCTTTTAGTACGAAATAGTTTTTTTCGGCATTTTGTTCTTTAATTCCCACGGATATTATCCCGTCCACAAAAGGTTTGGCGCTTCCGTCGAGGATGGGAACTTCCGGTCCGTTAATTTCTATTAGAGCATTGTCAATTCCCATTCCGTATAAGGCAGCTAATACATGTTCGGTAGTGTAAACGCGGGCGTTGTTTTCTTCAAGGGTGGTGCCGCGTTTGGTTTCCACTACATTATCTACGGTGGCGGTTATTTCGGGAGCACCTTCAATATCGGTTCGTATAAATTTATATCCATGGTTTTCCGGTGCGGGTTTAATGGTAATAGTAACCGAATTTCCGGTGTGTAGTCCTACCCCTGTAATGGAAATTTCCGATTGAACGGTTTTTTGGTTATCTGTCATTTTGAATGATTTTTTTCTTTAGCGGATGTTAATTGTTGAATTTGTTTATATAATTCGGGAAGTTTTTTAAACAATACGTAAGATTTTTTGTAATTGCCGATTTCGATAGCAGGAGAGCCTTGCACAACTGCACCTTTTTTGGTAATACTGTTTCCGATTCCCGATTGGGCGGCTATTTTCACTTCATCGGCAATAGTAATGTGCCCCACAATTCCTACTTGTCCGCCAATCATACAGTTTTTTCCTATTTTGGTAGAACCTGCTATTCCTGTTTGAGCGGCAATTACGGTGTTTTCTCCTATTTCCACATTGTGGGCAATTTGGATAAGATTGTCGAGTTTTACGCCTTTGCGGATTATGGTGGAGCCTAAAGAGCCTCTGTCAATCGTAGTGTTGGCTCCGATTTCTACGTGGTCTTCTATTACTACATTTCCGATGTGGACAATTTTTTGATAATTATTTTCGGAGTTGGGAACAAAACCAAATCCGTCGGAACCGATTACTACTCCGGGTTGGATTACACAATGACTTCCTATTACACAGTCGCGATGAATAGAAACATTGGAGTAAATAATAGTGTTGTTTCCGATTTTACAGTGGTCTTCTATTATGCAGCCGGAATATATCTTTGTGTTGTCGCCGATTTGGACATTATCTCCAATATAAACATGGGCTCCAATATAGGTGTTTTGACCGATTTCCGCAGTTTCCGATATTTGTGCAGACCGGTTTACACCTTGCTTACTATGCAACGCATCGGAATAAAGCTCCAAAAGTTTTGCAATGGCTAATCGAGGATTGTCAACTTTAAT
>CAZLMS010000275.1:0-2689 GCA_964560645.1 uncultured Flavobacteriales bacterium
AAAGGCACGGCGTTTTTTGGCTATTTCTCCGCAGGTTTGCATAGGGTAAAGGTATGGAAAATTTTGAAACTTGTGTTTTTTCACATCGTTCGGTAAGGAACTGAATAGAATTTATTCTCGATAATGCTCACGTATAATTACTTTTTGTAAACTTCTTTTGATAATTTCCTGAACAATTTTTTCCACTATATTGCTCGAAGGGTTTTTGAAGATGTTTTCTACGTTTACATCAATTCGATACAGTAAGTTTCTAAGCGCTTCAATATTATTATCAAGCATCAGGGTTATTTGTTCCTGCAAAAAGGCATAGAGGTTTTCGGGAGCTTCGTGGTAATCAAAATCCAAACCGCTGAGAATAAAATCTTTTTTCAATTGAGCCATTGTAAGAAGCAGATATTTTTCTTTATCTAAATACCTGTCGAGTTGCCGCAGTTTTTCTTCTAATGATTTTTCCGGCATTATTGTTTGTATTTTTCTTCAAAAAACTTTTTATATCCTTCTATATCAGCTGTTTTGTAGAATGTTTGAAAATTCTCGGCGGTGATGGGAAAAAAAGCGTTTTTCAAGGCATGCACAGAAGGCAGGTCTGCACTTCCGTTTTCTACCAAAGAATGATAATTCATTGCTTTAAAATAGTTGGCAAAAGATTTGACAATGATGATTTGGTAGGATTTTCCCATCAACATGCTGCTGATTTTTAAATCGTCGTTTCTAAAGTTTTTTTTGTGAAATTTGCTTATTTCCACCTTTAAATCATTTATTCTTAAGTTTTTATTATTCTTAAAAACAAACACGTAATAGTGTTCTTTGTCGGGAGCAAGTTTGTAGGGAGATTTTTGTTTTTGAGTTTCTTCCTGAGTATTTGAGAATTCTTGCACAGGCAACAGTTTGTTTAATGCTTCTTGTGCCAAGGCGGCTTCGGAGGTTTCGGGATAATTTTTTACAATGTATTGCAGAACCGGTTTGAGAGAATCTGTGCCAAACAAAGCAGACTTTGCCATGGCATTCAAATAATAAAATTTAGGCAGTAATTCGCTATCGGGATATTTTCGTATGGCTCGATTGGTTCCTGCCAGCACATATTTATACATTTTATCTTTATACAGTTCGTAATAGCGTTCATAGTCTTTGCCGGCATTGGCTTTTCGTTCTTTCATTTCCTGATAATAATTGGGATTGATAACTATCGCGGCAATATCCGAATCGGGATATTTTTCTACTATCAGATTTTTGTATTTTTCGGCATTGGTTGCATCGCCGGTTTCTTTATACAACAAATAAAGCTGGTAATAGGCATTTAAGTGATATTGAGAAGTGTCGTAACGGGTAACCAGTTCTTCAAAAGCTTTGATGGCGGCGGCATTGTCTTTTAAATCATTTTTAAATATCACCCCTTCTTCATACAAGGCCTGTTTAATAGCTTGATGTGATTTTTCTATTTTTTTTGGTGTATCGGGAATTTTAGAGAAATAATACTGAGGATTTTTTTTGTCCGTTTCTGCTAATGAGTCGTTTAAAGTTTCCAGCTCTCCCAAATCCACCGATTCTGAGGTTTTGTTTTTTCTTCTCCAGTTATCTTCCAGTTTCCTGTTGCCCCATATTTTTTTAAACTCTGTTTTGCCGTAGCTTAAGGTGGTAGGGTTGTAAAAATACCATTTTCCTCCGCTGATATTGTTCATCATGTTGTTGAAATTGTTTTGATTAGCCATTGGCTGCGGATTGTTTTGGGCAAATTTTTCTTGCTCTTCTTTTTCTATGAGGTCGGCAATTATTTTGTCAATAAGTTTTTCTTGTTCTTTTTTAGGGAGTTGAGCGATTTTTTGCAAACTGTCTTGTTCTTTTACGGTAAGAATATCTTTTACCAACCGGGTAAGCACATTTCGTTTTTCTATTATGTCCTGATAGTTTTTAATTTCGGGAGACAGGAAAGCCGTAGTGCTGTCATAATATGCTTGGGCTTTTATGTAGTTTTTATCTTCAAAATACAAGTCGGCAAGTTTTAGGAATGATTTTACTTTTTGAGCATTGTTGTTGATGGAGCTTTCCGTAGAAAGTGTAAGGTATTCAATAGCTTTTGGTTTGTTTCCTTTTGACAGTTCTATATTTGCAAGTGCATAGTATATTTGGTCCAAATACTCCTTGTTTTTCTCATCTTTCAACATTTTTTTGAGCAATTCTTCAATTTCCGAAGCACTTTCGTTTTCGCCAACAGCCAAAGCCCTGTTTATTTTAGCATAAAATTCCATTTCATAGGGCGGAGCATATTTTTCTACTTGAGCGTAATACTGTCGCGCCTCGGAATTGTTTCCTTGTTTTTGATATATCTGAGCCAACAGAAACGAAAGCCGGGCTTTTTGTTTTTTATTTTTTTCCAATGCAATGGCTTCTTTAAGCTTGTCAATAGCAAACCCGTATAGATTTTGTTTGATATAGAAATCGGCATAAGTTTGTTTAATTTCCGATTTTACTTTGTCTTTTAAATCAGGTTGCATTTCCAATTCGCTCAGCAAAGAACGGGCAGCAGAAAAGTTTTTACTTTCAATATAGGTTTTGGCAAGCCAAAGCATGGCGGGAATTTTACTGTCGGTTTCCGGATATTGTTTTATCACATATTTAAAATGTTCTTCTGCTTTCGGATAATCTTTTTTGTAAAAATATGCTTGGCCTATAAGAAAATAACAATTGTCAA
>CAZLMS010000276.1:0-2680 GCA_964560645.1 uncultured Flavobacteriales bacterium
GAGGATAAGCGGGCTTTTTAAGCTCTTGTAAGGCTTCTTCTTTGGTTATTTGTCCGGAGTTTATCAATGTGGCTAAGTGGGCTTTTCTTTTATCATATCCAAACTTTTCCTTTAAGACATATCCTTGGTAGAATTTGGTGAAAAAGGATTCATAATGTTTTCCTCCGTAATCTCTCCACCCCATTTTCTCTATAATAATTTTCTTAGCCTCGTCTTTGTTATATTCCATGTAATTTAAAAGCGGAAAAAGTTCAAAATCTCTCATTTTTTGGTAATAAGTATAAGTCCAAAAGTCCAAAAGAGGAAATGTTTTTAGCGGTGTTTTTGAAAATTTTCGATGAATATCTTTAATATTAGCCACATCAAGCTTACTCCATCTCATGCATGCCGGTAAAATAGCTTCTGTTACGTAATTATGTCCGGTAATTATCGAAGTAATATTTTCTTTAAACGCTTTCTTCCATAAAATAGCAAAAAAACCGTGATCTGTCGGAATTTCCCAATCAATTACTCCGGCTAATATATATGCTTTTTGCAAATCTCTAAACTCCTCCCAATCAACTACATAAGTGTATAAATCAAATCCTGTGTAATTTACAATATTTTCTATATTCATAACTGCCAGTTCGGAGTTCCAGCCATTGTCAAAATGCACCAATAACGGATTTAAACCCAATTCTTTTGCTTTATACGCCAGAAAAGAACTATCCACTCCTCCACTAATTCCTAAAATGGAATCGTATTTTTTCCCTTGTGCTTTATTTTTTATTTTTTCTACCTGTTGATGGAGTTTTTTCTCTTTCTCAGTTTTATCTTGAGGATATTGACCGGCAATTTCTTCATATTTTCTGCAATGATTACATACACCTTCCTCATCAAATGTAATAAAGGGATCATCATTGGTATCCAATACACATCTGACACATGTTTGAAAGTTATTTGTCATCCGTTTAAATTTAGAATTTCAAATATAACTCATTTTGCAATTGTTCTTGAGAGGGATAATTGATTAATATTGAATCCCTGTCATTTGTTTTAAACGCAAAATAACTGCCTGCAGCTACCGCAGAGGCACCGTTTTTCACAGCTTGATAAAAATCTTTAATACCGGATGCCCCGCAATTGGCAATTATGGGAATATTGACAGAATCGCTGATTTTTCGGATTAACGATAAATTGTATCCCTTGTATGTTCCATCATGGGGAATGTAATTTAGAAGGATTTCTCCCGCACCTCTTTTTTCGGCTTCTTTTGCTACAGAGACAATATCTTTTTTTACTTTAACCGTTCCCGAATTTGATACAGGATAATTACGTCCGAAGAAATTTGTGTTCACATCCAAACTGAAAACAACACTTTGACTGCCATACACTTCGGAGATTTCTTCCAAAAGTTTCGGGTTCCGGTAAAAAGCAGTGTTGATGATGATTTTTTCAATTCCACAAGCAAATATTTTTTTAGCTTGATTAAAGGAAAATACTCCTCCTCCATACGCCAACGGCATAAAAGCCTCGCCTGCCATTTGATATATTAAATCATAATTAGGTTCTTTGTTTTTTGCAGTAGCGCTGATATCTACAATAGCCAACTCATCTACCTCTTTTTCATTAAATATTTTAATCGCATTAACAGGATCGCCAATATACTTCGGATTTTTATATTTTAAGGTTTTATATAAACCGAAGTCTTTGATTTGTAATACGGGTATTACTCTTATTCGTTTCATAATTACATTTCTATGAAATTTTTAATGAGTTGCATTCCGTATTTATGGCTTTTTTCAGGGTGAAATTGCAACCCGATTATGTTATCTTTTACAATCCCCGCCGCAAATGACACACCTCCGTATTCTGCTGTGCATAAAACATTTTCTTGCTTTTCGGGAACAACATAATAAGAATGTACAAAGTAAAACCTGGATGATTCCGGCAAATTTCTAAAAATCGGATGATTGTTGTTTATGTTAATTTCCGTCCAACCCATGTGAGGAACTTTAAAATCTGAAGTTGGAAATTCAAATCTTATTGTTTGTGCTTCTATCCAGCCTAAACCGTTTATTCCTCCTTCTTCACTCTTACAAGTCAATAATTGCATTCCCAAGCATATTCCCAAAACCGGTATTTTTTCTTCCAATGCTTTTTTGTTTAACACAGGTAGTAATTCCTTTTGTGTCAAATTTTCCATGCCTTTTTTAAAATGCCCTACACCCGGTACAATAATTTTGTCGGCTTGTAAAAGTTGTTCCCTGTTATCTGTTATTACAGCTTTTCCCCCAACTCTTTTTATCATATTTTTTATGGATACGGGATTGCCCAATCCGTAATCTAAAATGGTAATCATAAGTTTTTATTCTCAAATGTTTTAAAATGATAACCTTCCAAAGAATATTTTTGGAAAAATTCTTTTTTATCCAGGTTTGTTACTTCTTCATACAAATCTTTAAACGTGTTGTAATCGTTAAAAATCAATCTGTTTAAGCTGCTGTTTTCACATGGAAAATCATATTTTTTTTGCAATCCCACAATAGTTTTAAACCCGCAAAAAAGTCTTTCAAAAAGTATAGCTGAAAGACAAACAACCCCAACATCTACCTCATTAAAAAAAAGTGCAGAAGGTGATTGTGATATGTTAATTTTATTATTTATTATTTCATGAGGAAAGAAGTTAAAATAATATTTC
>CAZLMS010000277.1:0-1192 GCA_964560645.1 uncultured Flavobacteriales bacterium
TTTTTCTCTTACCTTTTCTTTTATTGCATCATCAACTATAAATTCATTTTTACCCACATGTTTTGCAATTTCTAAAACAGTAAAATTATATTTCCTTTTACCATATGGTAAAGGAGTATGCAATGATTTTCGTATCGCAAAGTTTTTTCCTTTTTGTTTGACCAATTGCTTTTTATAAAAGCCATCTTTTTGTACTACAAATTTCCAGTATTTATTATTGGCTTTGGTAAGCACTCGTGTATTTTTCTTATAACTTACTACGGTAGTTTCCAATGCTTGCAAGGCATCTGCGGGAAAGGATTGCCAAGGTTTTAAAAACTCTTTGGCCACTTTTACTTTTTTGCGTTCTCCGGTTTTAGGGTCGTTTTTTTCAACTTCTTCCAATCTGCGTAACTTAGAAACCAAACTATAATTATTTCTTTCGGAATTTATCGAGTTAATATAACTGACATGGTCTCTTGTGCAACAGGCAACAACTAATGCATCCAATGCGTGGTGTCGGTGGTCTATTCTTTTTTTATCAAAATTAGCTTTTAATTCATCGGGCATATTAGGCACTTCTTTACCATTTACAAAACGAGTGTATATGTCGGTTTTGTATAATGCGTTAAGTCGTTTGAAACGAGGTAATATTAGTTGATTCCATTTATCATTTAATCCCCAATCGTTTCGCAATTGAGCCGTAATGCTTCCTGTTACGGGCAATAGACGTTTTGCTGTTGACTCTTGTTCGCCTTCTTCTCTTACAATGTTACTTAAGAGTGATTTTATCAATTTACTGATGTAGCGGCTGTCGTTTATTTGGCGATTTATAAAACCTTCGGGAATTTCTTCACGAAGCAGATTTTTCAATTTTATCCGGTTGTTTTTAAAGTATGTTTTACAATGTGCTTCATAATCTTCCCATTTTAATACATCTACGGTAGTTCCGTTTCCTAAATCTACCTTACTCCCTCCCATTTTTTGAATAAATTCGTAAGCAGTTTGATTATCTTTTAGTTGATTTACAGCACTTTCGCAAATTACTTTGTTGTTGCTCGAATTATCAAAATAACGCGATTGCGGAATAATGTGTTCTATCTGGTAGGCTTTGGTAAATAATTGGCTTAACGGTATTACTTTTCCAGTATAAGGCGAAACATAACCTTGCTCTAACCATAGTTTATATCTTTGAATATCCTTTTTTGTTGGA
>CAZLMS010000277.1:1202-2676 GCA_964560645.1 uncultured Flavobacteriales bacterium
TTGGACTTTTTTTGTTATCAGTTAACGATTTGCCGCTCCTTATTTTATCAACTTCCTCCAATTTTAATTCTTTGTTTTTCTTTTTTGGATTTTGATAAATCCCTTCTTCATAAATTTTCAAAATTTCTTGATGATACGGTGAATGCGGCTTGGCTCCAACACTTATTAATTCGTTCAACAAAGCCCTAATGCGTTTATTAGTACGTTCGTTTTCAGAATTTCTACGGGCTATTTTTTTACGCTTATCGGCAGGATTTTTTAAATCTCTACCTAATTCTACGTGAATTTCATCAAAAAATCCTTCTTTCCCTTCTCCATATTTTTTCCAAATATCCCTTACTGTTCGTAGTGTTTCCAAAACTACTTTTTCTACAATGGGATTTCGCAATGAATGTTGTTTGAATTCGGATAAATATTTATCAATATCATCAGGCGATTCCCAACGCTGTATATCGCCGCTTTCGGAATGACGATCGTAAACCACATAAGACGCTAACCAAAGTGGCAATCCTTTAAAATCATTTATGTTATTTAGATGAATGGCCTTTTCACGAGTACGATTTTGTATGTTTTCATCTACTTCACCATTTATAATTTTTTCTATTCTTTCTAACGTTTGCGGATGTATATTTTCTTTACTCCAATATTTACCCATGCGCATTAGGGGTAATAGTTTTTTGATGGCTTTCTCGCTATACGAAGCATAATCACTTTTGTAGGGCGGTATTTTTTTGAAATTTTGTACAAAGCTCTCTTTGTTCAGTCCATATTTAGAGGCGAATTTCCCAAGTGCCTTTTCAAACTCTCCGGCATCGCTTATCGAATAAATGATATGCCAGAGGTGTTTCTCTATTTCTGGCGTAAGAAATTTATCCGGGTTTTCCAACCCTTCTACTTTTTTTAGTCGGGAGAGGATGCCGTTTCGGGTTTCATACATTGGGTATTTTTTGTCTTCGGGATAGTTCCAACGATATGTAAAGCCCTCTTTCTTTCGCTTGGGAATTAGCTTTTTATCACTGAAATATTTTAAAAATCCGGCTAAATCTATTTCTTTCTTAGTGGTCAAATAATTGAACAATTCTACCCAAGCATCTTCATCAGGCAACAATTCATCCGTTACATCTACATCTACTTTGAGTTTTCCGTTTACTTCTTTTTCTTTTTGATAAATTTTTAGATTTTTTAACCAGTGCCAAAGGCGGAACTCTTGAAATACGGGATTAGACTTTGAGGTTGCTCTTATGGGTACATCTTTTACAAATTCTTTTTTTTCTTCTTTTGTTTCAGGGTTGTAAACGGTTTTCCAATAGCTACGTTTTTCATATTGACAACCGCCAATGTTTCCTTTTTGACTTTTAAGCGGACGTTGATAAAAAATAATATCTTCTACCAAAAGATATTGAAATCCTTTGTCTTTAATATTAGATTTATGAGTATCATTATGTTGATATAATTCATTTATAGCTTGTTGATA
>CAZLMS010000278.1:0-2673 GCA_964560645.1 uncultured Flavobacteriales bacterium
ACATTACTTCATCAAACCATGGTAGAGGAGAGATTGTTAAAGATACAAGATGAATTATAGTAGCAATGACCAAAAGAAGCATTAAGACATATTGTATTTTTTTGGAGTATAATAGCAACATTTGTTATATTTTTCCGCAAAAGTAATACTAATTTAAAAAATTGAAAAAAAACCTTATTGTAATAGCAGGACCTACGGCAATTGGTAAAACCGATTTGGCTATTCGCTTGGCGGAACAACTTCAATGTGAAATAATTTCGGCTGATTCTCGACAGTTTTACAAAGAAATGAGTATTGGCACAGCCAAACCGACCGATGAGGAATTAAAGCGGATTCCTCATCATTTTATAGGTCATGTGTCTATTTTCCGGGAATATAATGTTTCCGATTACGTGCAAGAAGTTGAGAGAAAATTAGCCGAATTATTTCAGAAATATGATTATGCAATAATGGTTGGAGGCTCGGGATTATACATCAAGTCGGTATTGGAAGGATTAGATGATTTGCCTCATAATGAAGAAGTTCGGAAAGAAATCTTAGAAATATATCATCGTTCGGGGATTGAAGCACTTCAAAATCTGTTGCCTGAGAAGGATAAAAAATATTTTAATTATTCGGATTATCACAACCCTGTAAGATTAGTAAGAGCTATTGAGATATACCGTATTTCAGGAGAACCTTTTTCAGAGCTGATAAACAAAGGAGGTGTAACCAAAAAATCCGCTGACTATCATGTTGTTCCGTTTTTATTGCAAATGGATAGAGCAAAACTGTATGAACGTATCAATTTGCGTGTAGATAAGATGATGCATGAGGGATTGTTGCAAGAAGCACAAAATCTTTATCCGTATAAGTATCTTAAAGCATTAAACACGGTTGGGTATAAAGAATTATTTGATTATTTCGACGGCAAAACAACATTGAAGCAAGCTGTGGAAAAAATTAAACAGCATACCCGCAATTATGCCAAACGTCAAATCACTTGGTTTAAAAAACAGAACTATATGGAAACAGGTAGTAATGAGATTGATAAAATCACGGAAATAATAAAAACAACAGTCGATAAGTAAGTGATTTGTATAACTTTTGTTTTACATTTTACCTTTTAACATTTTATTCCAATATAACCACGGTAAAACATATTTTTTTAAAATCCACATACTCCATTGTTCTTTGGATGTGTCCACAAATTTTGAAAGAAGCGGATCGGAATCTCTTACATTGTTATACTTGAATTCTGCCAACAGCATTTTACCGTAGCCTGTTACAAGGGGGCAAGAAGAGTAACCTTCATATTTTTTATCACTTAATTTATGATGTTTGAGTAAATGTAAGATGTTGCCAACCACTACAGGAGCTTGTTTACGAACAGCTGCTCCTGTTTTGGCAGTGGGTAAATCCGCTACGTCGCCCAGCCCGAACACGTTAGGGTATTTTTTATGCTGAAGCGTATTGATATCTACGTCAAGCCAGCCGTTTTTATTAGCCAGAGGAGATGCTTTTATGAAATCCGGAGCTGTTTGCGGAGGGGCTAAATGTAGCATGTCAAACGGCATAACGATAAGGTTATTTTCCAAGCGTTCGTTAATTTCTGCAGTTATTTCCGGATTTTTTCCTTCTGCCATGAATTTAAAGTAGATTTCTTTTTTATTTCCGTCGATTTTTACCGGATTGTAGAAGAATTTAGTGATAATATTTCTTTTCTTTACAATTCTTTCCAGTTCTTCTTTAAATGGAGACACACCAAAAATGACGCTTCCGGGAGATGCAAATATTACTTTGGTTTTGTTGCGCACGCCGGTTTTTCTAAACCAATCGTCTGCCAAATACATAATTTTTTGCGGCGCTCCTCCGCACTTGATCGGTGTGGACGGTTGGGTAAATACAGCATTGCCGCCTTTAAAGTTTTTTATTACTTCCCACGTGTATTCAGGGTCTGTATAGTTGCTGCACACACCGTTTTTATTTATTGTTTCCCGCAATCCTTCAATGCCGTCCAAATCAATTTTAATGCCCGGTGCTACTACTAAAAAATCATAAGTGTATTCTTTTCCGCTTTTGGTGATTACTTTGTTGTTTTCGGGTTCTATTTTATCGGCATAGTCTTTAATCCATTCCACTCCTTTAGGAATAAATTCTTTTTCGGGACGAACGGTTTTTTTCATGTCGTATGTTCCTGCTCCTACCAATGTCCATGCAGGTTGATACCAATGTTTTTCCGAGGGTTCTATTAGCCCTATTTTTAAATCGGGTTGTTGGTTTTTCAGTTGAGCTGCAGTCATAATTCCGGCAGTTCCGCCACCTATAATCAGTACTTGAAAGTGATTTGCCATGATGAATTTTTGGCACAAGGTACTTATGAATTTTTAAAAGTTATGTTACTCAAGTTACAAGATAGCGAAAAAGTAATTTTTTGTTGTTTTCAAGGCTATAGGAAAAGAGCACGGTTTAGTAGAAAATAAAATTAAAGATTGAATCGTATTCCGTATTGTAAACCAAAGGAATAATAATAATAAAAAAAATGTTGTTCGGCAAGAGATGAAGCAAATTGTATTCTTAAATAAGGCGCTATGTATAAAGATATTTTTTCATCTATCATATATTCTACAGGAATATTGGTTATTCCGGTAATAGAAGTTCTTTTAAAATTTTCCACTTTGTAAACCTTTGTCA
>CAZLMS010000279.1:0-2667 GCA_964560645.1 uncultured Flavobacteriales bacterium
GCATCATAGATTTATTATTTAACAAAGGTCCGGAAAGCTTGCTTTATCTAAAGCAGCCAGTTTTTAATAAAGATAAAAATTAGAAACCTAATTTTAAAGACATTACAAAATTTCTTCCTGCTGCCGAAACCCCTGAAGAATAAGGTCTGTATCGCCGGTCGGTAATATTTTCTACTCCCGCAATCACCTCTAAATTGTCCGTAACACGCATTTGTGCTTTCAGGTTAAGTGTGTACCATGCAGGCGAATAAGCATTTCCGTTTGCATCGTGTGCATAAATTTCATCTTTGCCTTTTTCTTCCACAGGCATCTCCTCGGCAGATTTTTCATCCTGAAAATGAGAATACAACCGCACCTCTACCTTTTCGTTAGAATATCCCACCCCTGCAGTACCGAAAAGTGGAGGCGCATGCCTAAAAGGAGATTTTACATTGTCCACAATTTCTTCTCCATATTGCCAACTCACATTAGAATTGGCATAAAATCCCGACGGTAAATTAACCCTGATGGAAGCTATAGCGCCATACACCAATGCTTTTGCCGCATTTTGAATAGCTTGTACTTTTGACATTACACCGTCATACAAAATAGAATCTTTTCCGTTGAATTGAAAATCTCTGCGAACCAAAGCATTGTTTAGCAACACGTAAAAACCGGATAAATCGGCTTTAAAAATGTTTTTCACTTTAAATTTAACACCACCGTCCATATTAAAAGCTTGTTCTGCTTTTAAATCGGGATTGGGAACCGTAACGGCTCCGGGTTCGGAATCAAAAACTTTTCCTATATCATCTACATTTGGCGAACGGAAAGCTGTTCCTGTATTAAAGTGCAGCAAAACAAAGTCTTTAGGGTGATAATAAACACCCGTGTTCCAAGTAAAAGAAGCGTTGTTTAAATCGGCTTCGGTGAAAGGGAACTTATAAAAAGTAGTGTCAAAATCCGAATGCAGTTGGTATATATTATACCGTCCGCCCAACTGATAATTGAATTTTTCGGTGGGGTTAAATTCGTATTGTATATATCCTGCCGCCGATTGCCAAGTGCTTTTCGGATATCTTGACGGCGCCGGCAAAACGGTATTTAAACGAATATCCGTAGCATATCCTTCCGAAACCACTTGATTAATCACATATTCCATTCCATACACAAAAGAATGTTTATCGTAAATTGCCTTAATAATATCGGCATTTACCGAATAGGCAGCCACTTTTTCTATTTGGGTATTTCGAATGTCGGAATTAAAATTTCTGGAGATTCGGCTTTCTTCAAAATTTTGATATGCTACACGAACAGAAATTTGGTCGGACAAAGCTGTTTTAATAAAATTTTGAAGATTAAGGTTATTCATCATCCACTTTTGAGGTCCGTAATTCCACTCGGCATACCGGGGCAAACCGTTTTTTGTCCTGTTGTGGCGGTCGTAACGTCCGTAAGGAGAAGTTTCGGAATAGTGAAATCCGTACTGTACATCCCAATTGGAATTAGGTCTAAAACGGATTTTTTGCATTAAGTTGGTTTGGGCATAAGCCGTGGGTATTTGCTTTAAAGGGTCGTCTTGATATATTACATGGTCAATTGTATCAATGCGTTGTACAAAGTAAGGTTTTATGTACTCCTCGGGACCGTATTTTCCTTGTTTTAAATGGTCGAAATTCCAAGAGCTGAACGAAGTAACAAACGCCCATTTTTTCCATCCTACATTTACATCAAAATGAGCAGTTTGCTCATTGTTAGCCGTAGAATAACGTGCATTGAACTTTCCTTTTATCATTACTTCATCGGTAAAAGATAATTGCGGCGTAAGCGTTTGGAAATTCATTACTCCTCCTATGGCATCACTACCGTAAAGTACAGAACCGGCGCCCAGTATTACTTCTGTATTTTCTATTGTGAAAGGGTCAAAATTGATTACATTTTGAATATTTCCACCTCTAAAAATAGCCGTATTGGTTCGCACTCCATCCACTACATACAATAACCGGTTAGTAGCAAAACCTCTAATCATGGGGCTTCCTCCTGCCTGCTGACTTTTTTGAATGAAAACTTTTCCGGAAGAACCCAATAAATCTGCCGTTGTTTGAGGTTGTATCAGTTCTGCCTCTTTGGGAGAGATTACTGCTATTTGCAAAGGCGTGTGTTCGGAGGGAGATTGCCAGCGATTGGCAGAAACTACCAATTCGTCTAATTCCAATTCCGAAGGTTTTAAGAATACGCGAAAACTGTCAGAAACAATTTTTTGATAGGTAATTATTTTTGATTCATATCCCAACGAACGAATGAGTATTTTATCGGAGTTTTTAAATTTGGAAATATCCGCTTTGCCTTGCGGGTTAGTGATAGTATATAGCCGCGGCTTATCGCTTAGTATGGTAGCATATTCTACCGGCTTTAAGGTTACAGAGTCTTTAATTTCAACCACTTGGCTTGCCGCCTGAAATCCAATCAGCAGCAACAATAAACTCAACCGCATCTTCATCGAATAAAGTTTGGCTGTCAATTACAAAAATCAAGCCATATTCAGATAATCTAAAAAGAAAAAAGAAGTCGGTTAATTTAAAGAGACATTCTCCGGGAAAAAATAACCAACAAATGATTAAGAGATTTTAAGAACTCCGTAACGAATTAAAAATTACCGTTTTTTAGTTAAATTGTGAAAAAGTACCC
>CAZLMS010000280.1:0-2659 GCA_964560645.1 uncultured Flavobacteriales bacterium
AAACGTTTGAATAAATATGTTGTACCCAAGCATTACAATACAACATCATAAGTAATACAGAAAAACCGAAGAATCGCATGAGTTATTGTGCTTTAGAAGGGATTAAATAAATAATTCCTACAAATAAAAACGCTGCACTTCCGGTTATTAATAATTGAAAACTGGGAGATAAGGCAGACGTTAGTATGCTTATTAAAATAATAGTAATTGTATAAATGTAAATAGTAAGAGCAACGCCCCTATGCGTCAATCCCAAGCTTAATAATTTATGATGGATATGGTTTTTGTCAGCCGTAAAAGGAGAGCGCCCCTTCATTATTCTTATGAAAAACACTCTGAAAGTATCTACTAACGGATAAACCAAAACCGCCATGGCAAAAACCGGTTTGGAAAGTTTTACAATATTAGCGGGAAGTTCCGAAGGTTCAAATTCTATTAATTTAATAGCCAACACAGATATAATTAAACCGATAATTAAAGAACCGGAATCACCCATAAATATCTTGGCAGGATGAAAGTTAAAGATTAGAAAACCCAACAACGCTCCCGACAAGGCGAATGAAAGCACACTATTTTCAATGCCGCCGGCTAAATAAAACCATATTCCGAATGCAAGCGTTACAATAAATGAAACACCTCCGGCAAGTCCGTCTACCCCGTCTATAAGGTTAATCGCATTTACCAATACAATATAAGTAAATGCCGATAAAAAAATACTTCCCCAATCGTTCAAAACTTCAACTCCAAAAAGTCCATACATGCTTGTTATTCTGATATTTGCCATAACAACCAGAATAAAAGCCACTATGATATGTCCTACCAGCTTTTTAGTTGCCGCAGTACCTATAATATCGTCTTTTACCCCTATAAAAAACAATATGAGCATTGTTGCTCCAATGTATTTAAAGTCATTGATGGCTCTGTATAAATGTTCAAAATCGTGAATATCTTTAAAAGGATACCATAAAAAGTAAGCAAACAAAGTACCTGCAAAAATCAATATTCCGCCAATGGAAGGAACGTTTCGGGTATGTATTTTTCGCTCTTCGGTAGGTGCATCAACCAATCGTTTCAGATAAGCAATTTTTATCAACGACGGCATCGAAACCACTACCGTAAAAAAAGCAGTGAGAAATCCCAATGTTATGGAATCCCAACCTTCGGGCATGTTATTTAAGCTGTCAAAAATCAAAATACTGATTAAAAATTTCCGTTTTCAGTTTTATTTGAACAATTCTTTGATTGTCTGTCATGTTGTTTATATCTGCCGAATTTCTTGTTACCAATCCTGCCTCCAAAGTTAAATTAGTTGCCGGATTTATCAAATATCCCGCTAAAATTTCGGTAAAATTAACATTTCCCGGCATTTGTCCTAACTCTATATTGCCATAGATGTCTTTTCCTTGATGTTGAATAAAGTGTTGTTTAACAAAAAATAAAAGCCGCTGCCGTTGGTAGGTGAAAGCCCAAATTTGCTCGCTTACGTCACTTCCTAAAGAAAATCCCAGCGGTTGGTTGTAATGCCAATAATTTTGGTTTGTATTAGAACCGTATTGGTAAAGACCGTTGTATGATTTATTGAACTCGTATTGAAAGCGAACTTTGTTTTTGCCGGATTTCCATAAATATTTTGTTCCCAATTGATATCCTTCTGCATGTTGCACATCGTCATCCACTACAAATTGTCCGTATAGTACCCAGCCTCTTAAAAGATTTATTTTATAGTTAAGTCCCAATACCGTATTGTTTGCAGAAGTTAGCGTATTGGTTAAAGCATCTATTCCAATTAAAGGGTTTACCCATTGGAAATTAAACGGTTTACTTCCTGAAGAGTCCCATGTCTGCCAAATGGTGTTTTCAAACAGTCCTATTTCCATATATGGATTAGGTTTAAAAGACAAATAATGCAACGACATATTTTTGGGAATGAAAGGATTTTCAGCCGAATTGTAATAACTTAACCTGTTTAGATTCAACAACTTTGCAATTACCCACGAATACTGAATTTTGTTTTTCCATGCATAAGCGGTAGTGCGTAAATAAGGATAATTAAACGCATTATCTGAAATCAACATGGAGCGATACCCCTCTCCTATAAACATTTTTCCGTGACCGAAAATAAAGTTAAAATGATTGGAAGGAGTGTAAGATATATAACCCGACGCCATTGCGTAATCAAAACCGTTGTCTTTAAATGGTTTCACCCTTCCAAACCCCGGAACCACACCATAGGATGTTACATAGCGACTTAGATAATCCGGAAAAAATGCTTGATTTTCAAAAAAATCCGTGTAAAAAGAAAAACGAGTTCCGATGTGTCCTTGTGCTCTTAGTCCTCTCCCGTTAAGGTATCCTGTAGTGTTATCTTGAAATTGATAGTATTGTAAATTAAACAAAGGGTCAATGGTTAAATAAAAATCTCCCGTGTCTATTTTAATGAAATTTTCTGTAAATAATTTTCTGGCAATCCACCTTTTGCGAGGTTTAAAGCGAGTAAGTTGCGTATCTGTTTTTGATTGTAACAGCGGCTTAAATGCCGAATGAATCCCCTCTTCCCGCAATGCAGATTTATATTCATAATCGAAAGCATATAAATAATTTAAAGATTGTGTAAGTTGTTGAGCATGAAGTTTAAAAAAACTATGTGCCGTTACTACAC
>CAZLMS010000281.1:0-2657 GCA_964560645.1 uncultured Flavobacteriales bacterium
CCGATAACACTAAGGTAATTAACACGTTAAACTCTCTTTGTATTGAAATGGACGAACGCTATGAATTATTGAAAAACGCCCATGTAAGAAACATAAAAGAATATAACCGGAAATTTATCAAACGCAAACTTAATCCTAAAGAAGGACATCGTTATTTGCCCTACATCGTTTTAGTGGTAGATGAGTTTGCCGACCTGATTATGACCGCCGGAAAAGAAGTGGAAACTCCCATAGCCCGTCTGGCTCAATTAGCTCGAGCCATCGGAATCCATTTGATTATTGCCACGCAAAGACCATCCGTAAACGTAATTACAGGAACAATTAAAGCCAACTTCCCTGCTCGTATGGCGTTTCGTGTAACCTCTAAAATAGACTCCAAAACCATTTTGGACAGAGGCGGTGCAGAACAACTGATTGGTCGCGGAGACATGCTTTTATCCTTAGGTCAGGAACCCATTAGAATACAATGTGCTTTTGTGGATACTCCCGAAGTAGAAGAAATATGTGAATACATAGGCAACCAACAAGGATATCCTTCTGCATTTAATCTACCTGAGTATGTGGGTGAAAGCGAAGGCGGAAATGCCGATTTCGATATGGACGATCGCGACGCTTTATTTGAAGAAGCTGCCAGAATTATTGTAATGCATCAACAAGGTTCTGCTTCTTTGTTGCAACGAAAACTTAAAATCGGCTACAACCGAGCCGGCAGAATTATTGACCAACTGGAAGCAGCCGGAATTATCGGTCCTTTTGAGGGCAGCAAAGCCCGGCAAGTATTGATACCCGACGAATACGCTTTGGAACAGTTTTTGAACAATCAGTCCGAAAATCAAACAAATGCTGAATAATTTTAAATTTACCGAAAATTTACAACTCATGAAAAAAACACTTTTTGCATCTCTAATAGCTTTGAATATAACCTTTTTAGCATTTTCCCAAGAAGAATATCACGACCAAGACCCTAAAGCCAAAGTTATTCTGGAAGAATTAACCAATAAAACCAAAGAATATTCTACCATCTATGCCGAATTCGATTACAAAATGGAAAACAAACAAGACGGAATAGATGAAACTCAAGCGGGGAAAATTACTTTGAAAGGCAAAGAAAAATACAAAGTGGATATTGCCGGGCAACAGGTTATTTGCGACGGAAAAACCATTTGGACTTATATTAAAGATGCCGACGAAGTTCAAATAAACGCCGTAGAAGACTTTGAAGATGAAGAAGACAATTTAATGAATCCGTCCAACATTTTCACTATTTATGAAAAAGGATTTAAATATAAATTAGTGTCGGAAAATACGGAAAACGGTAAAGAAAAAGCCGTCATTAACCTTTACCCCATGAAACCCGCCGAAAAACCTTATCATACCATTACCATAACCGTAAACAAAACCGACGGTTATCTGGAAAAAGCGGTAATCAAAAGCAAAGACGGAAATGTTTATACTTACACACTCAAAAAATTTGAACCCAATAAACCGATTCCTGACAGCGATTTTACTTTTGACGTATCCAAAGCCGGAGATGTAATCGATTTAAGAGAATAAAATCACAAATATTCATTGGCTAAATTAGCCAACTCGGAGCGTTCGCCTTTTTCCAAAGTAATATGCGCATATAATTCTTGACCTTTTAGCTTGGCTATCATATAGCTTAATCCGTTACTTTGCTCGTCCAAATAAGGCGTATCTATTTGATGTATATCACCCGTAAACACAATCTTACAGTTATCTCCGGCTCGAGTAATGATAGTTTTCACTTCGTGAGGAGTAAGGTTTTGGGCTTCATCTATAATTAAAAAAGTATCCGAAAAACTCCTTCCCCTGATATAAGCCAAAGGCGTTACCACAAGCCTGCCGTCCTGCTCCAGTTCCACGATTTGTTTCAGTCGTTTTTCATTGTCTTTATATTGATTTTTGATAAACTTTAGATTATCCCAAAGAGGTTCCATGTATGGGGCTACTTTTTCCAAGGCATCGCCAGGTAAGTAACCGATATCTCTATTGCTTAAGGGAACTATCGGACGAGCCAATACAAATTGTTTATACAAAGTTCTTTGTTCCAAAGCTGAAGCCAGTGCAATCAGCGTTTTCCCTGTTCCGGCGATGCCTTGCAATGAAACTAATTTTACATCATTATTCAATAATGCGTGAATGGCAAATGCTTGTTCGGCATTGCGGGGTTTTATTCCCGATACATATTGTTTATCCACTCTCTCAAGCAATTTTGTAAAAGGATTGTAATAAGCCAATACCGATGATTTGCCACTCTTGAAAATATAAAACTTGTTATTTACAATCTGCTCATCCGAAAGGAGTTGTGTAGCATCTATCGAATCTTTTTTAAATATTTTACTAATCATTTCGTCCGAAGACAATTCCACCAGCTCTTTCCCACTATACAGTGCCGCTACATTGTTAATTTTTCCCGTAAGATAATCCTCCGATTTTAATCCCAAAGCCTTGGCTTTCACCCTTAAATTGATGTCTTTTGTAACCAAAACCGCAGAGTTTTTCATCTGCTTATTGATTAACAACGCCGCAGCCAATATTTTATGGTCGTTTTTCTTATCATGAAAAATGTTGAGTTTTTCCGTTTCTTGCGCTTCGTCTATAAAAATTTTAAAATTCCCCAATCCTTCACCAATAGG
>CAZLMS010000282.1:0-2652 GCA_964560645.1 uncultured Flavobacteriales bacterium
TTAACGAATCTTTTTCCATTTTGGAGAAGGCAAACCATTTTTTGCCTAAATCCTTGAGCGAAGCGCCAATATGGTACGTTTCGGTTTTATCAATCAACAAAAAGCGGTCGTGCGAGACATCGAATTTGTGCAGCGTAAGTCCTCCGTATTGAGCGTTAAATTTTTTAGCGTCTTCATGCAATGCACGGCTGATGTTTTTGGTGTAAATATCAACACTCACCTCTTTTTTCTTTTTTACAAAGAGCGATAACACGGTTTCGTCCACGTAGTTGTCAATCAAAATCAGGTTGCTTTTAGCGCTTTTTACCAAATCACTTACAAACAACCAGGCGTCAAACACTTGTCCGTTAAAGAAAATGCCTTGCCGGGGAAGAAGTTGTTTGCTTTGCAGGGCTTGTAAAATGTTGTCCAGTTTGTTATCCGTAGCAAGCTGTTTGATCTCTAGATTTTCAATTCTTTGAAATAACATTGCATTAGCTGAAATGAATTTTCTCATTTCAACAAAAGCCCGGATTATTTTCAAACTTACTTCTACAGCAACTGGAGAACGAATTACAGCCGATAACATTGACACCCCTTGTTCGGTAAAGGCGTACGGCTTTGCTCCACCAAAATATTTTTTAGATGGTATCACAGATTGTGATACCAAAAAATCCATATCATTATCAGTTAGTTCAAACATAAAATCGCTTGGGAATCTATCAATATTTCTCTTTACGGCTTGTTTGAGCGTTCTGGTTTCTGTCTGATAAAATTCAGCTAAATCACGGTCAAGCATTATTTGAATGCCTCGAATAGTATAAATTTTCTGTTCAATGTTTTTTATTTCAATAACTGATTTAGCATTCATTTGATATTTATTCTGAATTTTTCCAAAGTTAGTTTCTATCATTAAGGTATCGCAATTTGTGATACCAATATTTTAATCGCAAATTCATATCCCCAGTTTTTCCAAAATAGATTTGACTTCCTTATCTATTTCAACTGCTTCTTCTTCCAGTATATTTAGTTCTTCTACAATTTCACCAATGGGGCGGTAAGTTTCAGCATCGTTTATTTGTATGTACCGGCTCGGACTTATGTTGTAATCGTTTTTTACAATTTCATCCTTATCCACCAGTCGGGCAAACTTTTCAACATCCTTAAACTGCTTAAAAGTTTCGGCAATGCGTTCAATACCTTCCGGTGTGATATAGTTTTTAGGGTCGCCTTTTTCAAACTCTTTACCGGCATGAAGCAGGTAAATTTTATTTTTTCGTTCTGCGGGTTTTTGTTTGTTTAAAAAGATAATAATGCCCGGAGCAGAAGTATTGTAAAACAGATTTTCCGGCAAATAAATAACGCCTTCAATCAGGTCGTGTTCAATAAACCATTTGCGAACATCTTTTTCTTTGTTGTTACTTTGGTTGCCGCTACCACGGCTTGCGGCTCCGGTGTCAAGTACTACGGCTGCCTTGCCTGTATCATTCAAACTGCTGTAGATGTGCTGCATCCAGCCCCAGTCAATTTTACCGCCACAGCTCCCGGCAGGGAAGCGTTCCAATTCATCGTTGATAAAATAGTCATCACTGATATAAGGCAAACTGTCTCTGCCCTGATTCCACATGGGATTGGCAACCACGCGGTCAAACTTTTTAAGTGAATTACCTTCTCTGAATTTCGGGTTTTTCAATGTGTCGCCAATTTCTATTTCGCCTTCCATGTCATGGATAACCATGTTCATTTTACTCATTGCCCATGTGGAAGGAGTAAATTCTTGTCCGTGCAATTGTAGTGGTGCGTATTTGTCTTTGGAACGCAAAGACATTTTTGCTTCCATTTCCAACTCGCATTTAATAAGTAAGCCACCACTCCCGCAACAAGGGTCGTAAACCTGCATTCCCGGTTCGGCATCCATAATTTTTGCCATAATTAAACCCACTTCGGCTGGCGTGTAAAATTCCCCGGCACTTTTTCCGCTCCCTTCCGCAAATTTGCGTATCAGGTATTCGTAGCTTCTACCGATGATGTCAGGTTCAACATCTTTAAGTCCCAGTGGCTTTTCGGAAATCTTTTCAATGAGCTTACTTAGACGGTCATCGTCGATGTCTCTTTGTCCGTGAGTCGTTGCGTTAAAATCGATGCGGTCGATAATTCCTTGCAGGTCTTTATTCTCTTTGGCAATATCTCTTAAAATGTCGGTCAGTTTTTGCCCGATTTTATCGGAAAGTTTACGGATAACATCCCATGTTCTTTCCGTTTCCGGGTCTTTGGGCTTAATCGGTAAGAAAAAACGAACAAGTGTTTTGTCGCGCTCTACAAGTTGCCACGCTTTTGTCCGGTTGCCTACCTTTGCTGCAATCCGGTCTATTTCATCATCGAATACATCACAAAGCCGTTTTACAAATATTAAGGGCAATATAAAGTCTTTGTATTTAGGTGCATCCTGTGCTCCTCTTATACTACAAGCTGCATCCCAAATCCAGCTTTCCAATGATTTAACTTTCTCCCCGTTTCCGTTCTTTTTAGCCATAAATATTAATCTCTGTTTTAATGTTCATAATTTCTTCAAGCGTTGGCAAAGGTAAGCTCTTCCCGATAAATCGGTATGTGCTTACCGTGTGGGGTCTATCTATATTCATTCTATTGGCAAACATTTTATTCAATTATTTC
>CAZLMS010000283.1:0-2649 GCA_964560645.1 uncultured Flavobacteriales bacterium
GAATAGAAGGTGCGGCATTGGCTTCTTTGTTATCTTTTTTTGTATATAACTTGTTGAAAATGTGGTTTGTGAAATATAAATTCGGTTTGCTTCCTTTTAATAAAAACACAGTTGCTGCCGTATTTTCTCTATGTGGGATTTTTTTTATTGGTTAT
Organism: uncultured Flavobacteriales bacterium; assembly: GCA_964560645.1. Lineage (GTDB taxonomy): Bacteria > Bacteroidota > Bacteroidia > Flavobacteriales_G > NORP312 > CAZLMS01. Next base: position 156 of record CAZLMS010000283.1, read on the forward strand.
TTGTTACGTTTTCCAAATTGGAATTGGATTATCGTAGCAACAGCAAAAGTAATAATAATTGGAGGGTTGTATTTATTAAGCATTTGGTTTTTACCGATATCCGAAGATTTAAAAAATTCCGTGAAAAAGCTTATGAGGAAGTAAAAGCGGAGAGAGGGGGATTCGAACCCCCGGTACGCAAATTAGCGTACGGCAGTTTAGCAAACTGCTGGTTTCAGCCACTCACCCATCTCTCCAATTACAAGCAGCAAATTTAAGAAATAGTCATAAGGATTAGTAAAAAAATTTGTTTTATTTTTTACCTTCTGTTTATCAGTTCAATGAAATTATGATGACAGGAAAAGCAGCTTATTGATTTTATTACTTTAACAATTCTTTCGCTTCTTGAACGGAAATAATTTTTCCGTTGAACTCGCCCACAACGAAAGCACCCTCAAATCCTTTGGAAATAATTTGTTCTTTGTAATTTTCAGCACTTTGTATATCATCAAATTCTCCTATTACGTATTTGGTATAACCGTCTTCTGCCGCTCGCGATTGAACTTTCCCTAGTTGCATGAATTTTTCCAACACATCGGTGGGCACTTGTTTTTTGTATGCACCTATTTGTACTTTAAACTTCACTTTTCCTTGATTCATGGAAAAGCCTCCGGTGTCTTTCTTCACATTTTTAGCTTTAGTACCTCCGGCTTTAGATAACGGTAATCGTTTTCCATGCTCTAATGCTACAACAAAAGCTCCGTCAAATCCTTGGGCAATGTATTCTATACGAGCTTTGGCGGCTTCTTTAGGATCGGAGAAAGAACCGGCCATATATCTGTATAGCCCGTCTTCTCCCAATACGTAAAATACATTAGGAATTCCTTTAAATGCTTCGGGAGAAATTTTTCGGGAGAAGGCGCCTAATTGTACTCTATATACCAAATCTTCTTCTACGGGTTCCGCTTTAATTTGTACTTCTTCGTTTCCGTAGTCTTCGGTTTGTATAATTTTTAATGCTTCCGCTACCTCAGTGGGAGGAACTTTGGTGATATTTCCTTTATTGTCCGATTGTACGATAGAGCCTTCATAACCTTCTTGTTCGAGTTTTATTTGACGACGTACGGCAGCAGGCAAATCGTCAAAATTTCCTACGGCAAAAATGGTTGTATCTCCTTTGTTAATAGTTTTTACATCGGGAATGCTTAACAAGATGTTTGCCAGTTCTCTCGGCACGCCTTCCGTAAATTCTCCCACTTGAACCATGTATTGTTTTTTCTTGCGTTTTTCATGTTCGTGTAAACGTGTTACAATATGTCCTGCATCATGGTATGCACCAGTAGAGTCGGTATATCGTCTCCATAGTCTTTCTAATTGTTCATCAGTAAGGGCAACACCGTTTTCATCTACTACTGCCGTATCTACGCTGTTCGGTTCATCATCTCTGTAATCCGGAACTCCGTCGTTATCACTGTCAATAGGACATCCCATTTTATCTACTTCCGCTTCTGAAGGAGTGCCGGGGCAAGAATCTTGAAAGTCTGTTACTCCGTCGCCATCTTCATCTTCATTTAACAAAGCCAAAAAGTCCACACCTTCATATTGAGCTTCTTTGCTTTTGTCTTTCATAATTCCGGCTAAGTTGTAATTTAAGTTAAACGAGGTAAATAAATACCTGTCGTTTTGCGGATCGCCTTTTCTGTTTCCTTTGCTTTCGTCTGTGATTCCGTCTATGTAATCGGTCATGGTGAAGTGATAGGTGGCTCCGATTCTGAAAGATACATTTTTGCTCACGTGTACATTTGCTCCAAAACCAATGGGAAAGGCGATAGACCGTTCGGGATATTTTCCGAAACTGTCAATATTCATTTCTCTAATATCGGTTTCATACACATAATCGCGTTGTAATCTTACGGCATTATCTGCATTGGGATCGTCTTCGGGAAGGTTTCGTATAGAGCCGTCGCTCCAGTAATAGTAGTATGCTCCGTTGGCATCATAGAGGTCTGTTTTGGATAAAAATTCAAAGGCTTCTATACCCACGGTTAGATAGGGGTTAATGGCATTTTCATGGTTTTTATACAATTGATAAAAATTGTAATTTAATGCCAAGCCGCCCAAGCTGATATCCGATTCAAAATTGAGATTTCTGTCAATACCTCTGGTGTTAGCTCCGAATTTACCTTTTAAAACATATAAACTTAAGCTGATGTAATCGGTAACCGGTTGAGTGAGTCTTAACTCGTACCCCAATCTATTGACAACAGGATGATTAGTGCGTTGCCCTTTGGAAATGTCTCCGTAAAAAGACAACATTCCGACTCCACCGCCGATAACGGGTGTGTATCTTTTTTGTCCGTCGGATGATTGTGCATAAGTTTGTAATATTACAAACTGCAACAAGAGTGAAAAGAATATATATCTAATAAAATTTTTAATCATAAATAATTCCGCTTTTACGGAGATAATTCTAAAAAGTTATCCGGCGTGCTAAAATATATATTTATCAGGAGTA
>CAZLMS010000284.1:0-2606 GCA_964560645.1 uncultured Flavobacteriales bacterium
ACACTCGAGAATAGGTATTATTGATATTATTGATAATGGATTGCAAGTTTTTGAAATATTCTAATTGCATAAATTCCAGTTGCAATTCAGCTTCTTTTATTTCTATATTTTTTGCAGAAATTTGTCCCCGTTCTTTTCGGTACAAGATAGGGATAGAAAAGTCTAAGCCCCATTTGTAATTGTTTAACGAATACTTTTGAACAAAATCATTACCCAAGGGTTCTATAAGAGGATGATATTGCAAATCGAGTTTAGGTTTGAGGTATTCTCTGTATAACCGGAGTTCGAGTTGTTTTTGTCTGATGTAATTTCGGGTTTTCAAAATTTTCGGGTTATATTTTGTTAAAGAATCCGGTTTAAGTTGTTCTACATTTTCTGAAGAGGCAAAAGAGGTTCCTTTTATAGAAACAGGCGTAATTCCGGGTTGTAATTCCAAAGGAATTATACCCTCTTGCCACAGAAATTTTTCTAAATGTTTAGAGGCTGCAAAATATTCTTGTTGAGATTGTTTATACATTACAAGCCGGTTGCTGTATTGTATAAATGCTTCCAGCGTATCCATCAGGGGGGCTTCTCCTGTTTGTGCTTCATTTTTAACAAATTCCAGACGGTTTTCGGCTAAATTCAACACTTCCTCATATATTTTCATTTTATGAAATGCTTTGTACCAATTCCAATAGGCGATACCGGCATCTTTTAAAATATCATTCAGTAAGATTTGTCTTTCATTTTCTGAAATTTCCAAAAAGATTTTAGCTTTTTTCAGTTCCGTTCTACGTTCATCCATAAGCAAACGTTGTCCGAGCGGAATGCTTATCCCGGTAGCCAGCAGACCGTTTCGTGGTGTATTTAACTCCGAATTGAGATAAGAGCCGAAATTGTTTTCATATAAGGCTTTTAATTCTATTCCGAACCACGTGGGAATTTTAAACTCTGCGTTGATATGGCTGTAATATTGTTTGTCGTTGTAATATTTTTGAGCAATGCCGGATGCTATTTTCGGGTCGAAAAAACCTCTGGATTTTAGCAGATTGGCTTCTCCGTACAATGTTTTGAGTTGGGCTTGCTTAGCTACGGGGTGATGTTGTTTGACTTGATAAATAAATTTTTCGAATGTTAAAACTTGAGAAAAAGAGAAAACAGAACAAAATAAGCAAACAACTGCCGAAATACTATGTTTGTATAGACTTGATAGTGTCATTTATTTTCTGCTTTCGCACTTTTTTGTTTGTTTTCGGGGGTGTAATAATCGGGAGGGAAGCTGTTAAGTTGACGCCATATTTCATACCATACGGGAACATCTTTTAATAAAATAATTGTCTTTGCGCCGCCGCCTACGCTTAATTTATCAGGCCATTTTTGGTCGGTTGTGTCGGGTTTGATAAGAATTCTGAATTTTCCGTTGGGACTTATATATTTGTCAATGGCATAAATTTCACCTCCGTATGTTCCGTAGCTGATATTGGGCCATCCCGAAAAAACAATGGCAGGCCATCCGTCAAATTGCAAGCGCACTTTTTCACCTTTGTGTACCAGCGGTAAATCTACGGGGCGTATATAAGAAGCTACCGCAAAGTCATATTGTTCGGGCACGATAGTAAGCAGCAATTCGCCTTCTTTAAGAATTTCTCCTATTCCGGCTTTAGATAGATGAGTAATATAGCCGTTTTGAGGAGCTTTGATGTAATAAAATCCCGAACGAATGACGTAGGAAGAAAATTGATTTTGTAGTTTGGTAAGGTCGGCTTCGGAGTTGTATAACATAGACAGGGTTGCGTATTTTTCAGATTCTGCTTTTGCAATCATTTTATCGTAATATGCTTTAAATGTTCGCATTTCGGTTTTTATTACATCCAGTTCGGCTTTGGATTTCAAAAATTTGTTTTCTTTTTCCGTTAAAACCGCTTGAGCTTTTTGTAAAGTCATTTTGCGTTTTTCAAAATCGGTTTTGGACTTTAACCCTTTCAGATAAAGTTCTTCCATACGCTTAAACTGAGCGGCGGCAATAGTTACATTGATTTTCTGGGTTTCATATTCCATACTGTCGCTTACCAATTGCATTTTTGCTTGCCGAAGCTTTAGCTTTAGTTGGTCGAGTTTGTTGAATTTTTCGGAAATTAAAGCGTCTATTTGTTCATCTAAGGCATTGACTTTTTGCATGTATGATTTTACACTTCCTTCTTTCGATTGAATTTGTTGTTTTACTCTATCGATTAGGTTAGGGTCGAGGTAATCTACTTTTATTTCTTCTATAGCTACGAGAGTGTCTCCTTTTTTCACCAAATCTCCTTCTTTTACATACCATTTTTTTATTTTTCCGGGAATAATGGAGTTGATGTTTTGAGGGCGTTGGGCGGGATTGATAGTGGTTAAAAATCCGGTTGATTGAATATTTTGAGTCCAGGGAAGGAACAAAATCAATAAAATAAGGGTTACCAGTATTTTAACAAAGGTAATTAGTGTGCCTTTGGTTTGTTTGCTCTCTACTTCTTTTAAAGAAGATAGTTTTTCGGCATCAATTCTTCTGTCTATTTTATATGGTGAGATATTCAGCATCAGTTAAAAGTTCCGTGATTAACAACTCTTCCGTTATCAAACATATATAC
>CAZLMS010000285.1:0-2597 GCA_964560645.1 uncultured Flavobacteriales bacterium
TTTGGATATTTACCCCAATCCTTTCAAAACACATTTTCAATTGAATTTTGAGCTTAATGAAACATCGGATGTGGATATTACCATTCTGGATTTAACAGGAAGAGTTGTTTACAGCAAAAAAACAACCTCCATGCAAGCCGGTAATCATTCCATAGAAATTACCGACAAACAACTTCACGAAACGGAAGGAGTGTATATTTTAAAATTCTCTTCCGGCAAACAACAGTTAATTACCAAATTAGTGAATTTGAAATAAACGAAAACTCAGATACAACTTGAAAATGATTTATGCTTCTTCCAACTGCTATATTTCTTTCGTTTAAGAAGCTTTAGACAACTTCAAGGCGTTATATAAATCCGAATATTTATGCTCATTAGGGAATTTTTTCATCAAACGGCGTAAATATTTCAAAGCCTCTTGCTTTTGTCCGTTGTGGTAATAATACATTGTCAAATTTTCTAATGCTTTAGCATAATCGGGATTGATTTTTAATGCTCGTAAAAAATATTTTTCGGCATCCTCATAAGAAGCTTTATTTTCCTTACTTAAAACCGTAAGGCAAAAACCCAAATTATTGTTAGCCTCCGGAAAATCAGGAGTTTGAGAAAGCAAATCTTCTAATATTTTCCGGGCTTGTTCATATTTTCCGAGTAACATTAACACAGAGGCATATTTGTTTTTAAACTTTAAATTAAACGGTGCTTTTTGTAACGCTTTTTGAAGAAATTGAAGCGATTGATTAAAATCTCCCGTTTGAAAAAATGCCTCTCCTACCCTGTAATACGTCCAAGCATCATCGGGCAGTGAATCTTTTGCCAAAGCAACCACAGACAAAAAGTCTTGTTTCAGGTAAAAATAGCGAATCAAATATTTTTTCAAGGTTTCGGGAGAGGTATTGGATTGTGCCTTTTTTAAAAAATGCCATGCGGAATCTAAATGTTGTTCAACAGCAGCATATTTTTCGTAATAATCCAAATATGCCTTGGCTACCGTAAGATTGTCGGGATGTTTGGACGTAGCACATACCAACCGGATAAAATCCTTTTGTTTTTCCAATTCGGAAACAGGTTTACGGGCTAATTCTACCGATCTGGATTGAGGCTTTTTTACAATATAATGGTCAGTAACTATCACATGCGGAATATCATAACTCGACGCTTTTTTCATGTGGCAAGCTATGCAGTTAAATGCGGCATTTTGCAACGCCGAAGATTCTCCGGTGCATTGTTCGGGTTGATGGCATGTTTGACATTTATTGTTAAAATATTCATTATCAAACTCTTTTATATTTTTATGAGGGTTATGGCAAGTAATACAAGTGAGTTTTCCGTTTGATTTTTTAAAGCAATTACTCATCCTCATCCTGTCAAAATGCGAAGCCATAATAAAAACCGAACCACTGTCGGCAAAACGTTGCTGAAATATATCCATTACCTCGTTTAATTTCATTCCGGGTTTAAAATCATAATAACTTTTGCCTTCTCGTAATACTGTTACGGCTTGCTGATGACACCGCTGACATATTTGCATTTGCAAATCGGGAGGTAATTTGGAAGGATTTACTATGGAATAGTCTATGTTTTGAGTTATATCCGTAACAATTCCCCTACGTTTTTGCTGCACATGTACTTGACCGGGTCCATGACACCGTTCGCAACCGATTCCCTTTGCCAATGCCCCGAACTTGTTTTCACTGCCTTCTATGTATTGTGAAATTCCGTTATGACAACTCATACACTCTTCTCCTATAATCCTGAAAAAGCGACTATTACCTTTTTCAAACCCCGGGGGTAAATCCCATTTTTTCGGCTGCGTGTAAAAAGTAAGAGGAAGCTGAAATAAATAACCGTTTTGGGAATAAATATGCGAATTGGTATGATGTCCCGAACCTATGATATAATCTATTTTTCTAATCAGCAAATGGATGGTATCTTTGTTTTCATCCAACCTAAACTCTTTGATATACAATAAACTGTCTTTTAAAAAAGGTTGGTAATAGAAATTATTGAGCGAATCATAGATAATATGCTTTCCTGAAAAATCAGCTTGGGAATTAGACAGGTATGCATCTTTAAACGACTGCCCCATCTGTGCGTGGACAAAATCATTGTATATCTCCGAATGGCATTGGCTACAGACTTCCCGACCTACATATTTGACCGAATCATGTAAATTCAAATAACGTTGAGGTTGAGGATTTTTACTTTGAGAATTATTGTTACAGGCATGAAAAAATGTAGCGATAAATACCGTTACAATAACTGATATGAATACATATTTTTTAATCAACCACAATGAGTTTTTCTAATTTTTGAACCGTATGTTCCCAATCATAATGCTGCTTGGCAAAACGATAACCGTTTTCGGCTATTGTATCTCTGTATGTCTCGTTCTGCAATAATTTATCTATTTGTTCAAAAAACTGTTGTTCGGTTTCTGCCAAAAGTACTTCTTTTTCCGGAGTAGCTTTCAAGGCATTATTCGCCAAAGAAGTGGTTACACAAGGTATTTTCATTGCCATGGCTTCGAGCAGTTTGTTTTGAAGCCCCGCTCCCATAAACATAGGAGCTACCATAATTTTAGATTGTTCAAAATA
>CAZLMS010000286.1:0-2551 GCA_964560645.1 uncultured Flavobacteriales bacterium
CTCAGGTGCACAATTCCGTTATGGTTGGCGACAGCTTTGAAGCAGACATTGCAGGAGCGGCTAATGTAGGATGGAAACAAATTTTTTTCAACCCCCGCCGGCAAAAAACACCCTTTAAGCCGACCGCAATTATATATTCTATTCCCGAACTTTTGGAAATATTATGAAAAAAATCGTAACTTTGTAATTATTAGTAAATTTTTAATTTTTTTATCATGAAAGAAGTACAACAAAATGATACCGTAAAGGTACATTACACAGGAAAATTGTCAAACGGAGAAGTGTTTGATACTTCCGAAAATCGAGAACCGCTTGAATTTAAAGTAGGTTCGGGAATGCTTATTCCGGGTTTTGAAAACGGAGTTTTGGGAATGAAAGAAAACGAAACCAAAACAATTACAATTCCCGCTTCAGAAGCTTATGGAGAAGTTCATCCCGAGCTTGTTCACGAAATCGACAAAAAACACTTGCCGCCCGAAATAGAGCCTAAAGTAGGCATGGATTTGGTTTCTACGGCTCCCGACGGAACAGAAATGATATTGAGAATAAAAGAAGTAAAAGATTCTACCATTGTAGTGGATGCCAATCATCCTTTAGCAGGAAAAGATTTGACTTTCGACATTACGGTTGTTGAAATTAAATAAGTAGAACAGGCGGCGATTTTAGCTAATCGCCGCCATTTTTATTTTTCGATTTCGGATTTAAAAAAAATTCTATATTTGCACACCTAAATTTTTAGCGATGTCACGAATTTGTCAAATCACAGGAAAAAAAGCCATGGTGGGAAACCATGTGTCCCATTCCAATAAAAAGACCAAAAGACGTTTTGAAATTAATCTTCATAAAAAAAGATTTTATATTCCCGAAGAAGACAGATGGATTACCTTAAAAGTATCGTCTGCCGGATTGCGTTTGATAGACAAAAAAGGAATTTCGGCTTGTTTGAAAGAAGCTAAAGAAAAAGGATATTTATAAAAGTTTTAGCAGTTTATTTTGTGAAAACGCAGTTATGATTATTTTCGTAACTGCGTTTTTTATTTTAATATGTTTCGACTTTTAACAATTTTGGTAATATTGTTCGCTTGTGTATGCTCACAAGCGCAAACATCTTTTCGCATATACGATTCCGACCTGCTTCCGGCGGCTTTTCATAAAAAAAGAAGAGAAGCCCTTCGCCAACTGATGCCCGAAAACTCTGTGGCGTTTATTTTTTCATTGCCGGTTAAAAAACGCTCCAACGATGTTTTTTACGAATATCAGCAAAACCCTAATTTATATTATTTAACAGGTTATAAAGAACCCCATTCCGTTTTGGTGTTATTCAAAGAATATCAAAATTTCGACAGCATTCAAACCAACGAAATTCTTTTTGTGCAACCTTCCGATTCTCTCACGGAACTGTGGAACGGAAAACGAATAGGAGAGCAAAACGCTCGAAAAATATTGGAAATTGAGCATGTGTATCCTAATTATACCTTTCCGGATTTTCATTTGGACTTTTCGCGGTTTTCCGAAATTTTATATGACATACCCGAAGAATCTTGTACCGACGACCCGAACGACCGCGGAGATTTATACAGTTTAATTAAACATTTTAAACTCAAAGCCGATACGCTTCTCCAGTTTCATAGTTATTTATATTTCAAAGACCTGATGGCACAACTGAGAGAAGTGAAAACCAACGAAGAACTCACGCTCTTAATAAATGCCATTGATTATACATGTGAAGGAATTCGCGAACTGATGGCTGTTTTAAAACCCGGCATGCATGAGTATGAAGTGGAAGCTGTGGTAGAATATATTTTCAAGAAAAACGGAGCGGAATACCCCGGATTTCCTTCCATTTGCGGAGGAGGCGAAAACTCCTGTATTCTTCATTATACTGATAATCGCAAACAACTCAAAGAAGGAGAGTTGGTGGTGGTGGACGTAGGAGCCGAATATCACGGTTATACGGCCGATGTTACCCGAACATTGCCTGTTTCGGGAAAATTTTCCGAGCCGCAAAAAGCCATTTACGAATTGGTGTTGAAAGCCCAACAAAAAGGCATTGAAGCATGTGTGCCGGGAAACAAGTTTTGGGACCCCGGACGAATAGCTAAAGACATAATTGCAAGAGGTTTGCTGGAACTGGGAATTATTAAGGAATATGGAGAGGTTACCCGTTATTTTATGCACGGAACGTCTCATTATTTAGGATTGGACGTGCATGATGTGGGCACTTATACCGAACTGAAACCGGGCAATGTAATTACAGTGGAACCCGGCATATATATTCCCGAAGGTTCCCCCTGCGACCCGAAATGGTGGAATATCGGCATCCGTATCGAAGACGATGTGCTTATTACCGACCACTCTCCCGAGGTGTTGAGTAATTGCGTACCTAAAACCCCCGAAATGATAGAGGTGTTTATGAAAAAACATGCGGTATATCTGAAAGAATAAGAGAGGGTTTAAATTTTAATTAAAATGTTAGGAAAGAAACTTACATATACAAGTGAGAAACTTACATATACACAAACCTTAAACATTTTCTTTTTCAACGTTGTAA
>CAZLMS010000287.1:0-2538 GCA_964560645.1 uncultured Flavobacteriales bacterium
TTGCATTTGTAAAATAAAACTCTTTTTTCAGTAATTTATGCAGAATAATAATTTAATTTCCTGTTAAATTTGGTTTTTCGTAAAATAATATTTATTTTTGATGCAATAATATGATTTCTATGCTGCTCATATCATATCTTCCCTTCTACTCTACTCTGTTAGCCTGCATGCACCCACCTGACCCCGCCCGGGGCGGGGAAATTCATATATTTACGGTTTGATGCGATTATGGTGTTTAAACAACACCTGCGCATACATGCAACAATAAAAATTATATTTGACAATTGATTGTTTAACAAGTGGAAACATGTATAAAACCTTATGGTTGTATATAATAGCAGTTATGTATATGCTCTCGGCAAATGCTCAAAACAACAATTTGGTAATGAACCCGAGTTTTGAAGAATACTACCAATGCCCTACAGATGCTTCCCAAATCAATTATTGCAAAGGTGTTTTTAATCCGCAGTGTGTAAGTTTATATGGTTGTAATGCTCCGAGCACATCTGACTATTTTAATGCGTGTACAACAGCGGAGATGGTCGGAGTACCTCAAAATTGGATAGGGTATAGAGAACCGCACTCCGGCAATGCTTATTTAGGTTTTGCTTTAGTATACGCTTCTAAAGTCGCCGAATACGCTCAAATTAAATTAAAAACACCTTTGCAAAAAGATTATTTGTATCGCTTTTCTTTTTATGCAGGTTTAGCTCAGAGTTCTTCTTACACCAGTTACCTGGGGGTAAAATTCACGGAGGATTCTGTGGTATATACCGATCGATATGTGTGGGAGTTTATGGATGCCGATTGGGAAATGGACGAGGAAGATGTAATTACCGATACCACGGGATGGAACAAATTGGAAGGCAACTATATAGCTAAAGGCGGAGAACAATGGTTGATTATAGGCCGTTTTTACAAAAACGACAGTTTGTATGCCAGGAAAATAAAACCGTATATATCACATGCTTCTACAGCTTACTATTACATAGATGACGTATCAGTAATATCGGAGGGAATGTTAGATTCCGTGTGGACACAGAATATAATTACACCCAACAATGACGGCTATAACGACCATTGGGAACCGTTATTTTACGGAGTAGATTTTGTAAGTTTGGGTATATACAACCGCTGGGGTATCGAAGTGTATTCTTCCAAAAGTTCAGCCGTATGGGAAGGAACGGACAAACAGGGCAATGCTGTTCCCGACGGGGTTTATTACTACCTCATGCAAGTAAAAAGCAAAAGTTCTCAAGTTTTTTCTTCCCGAAAAGGTTTTATACATGTTTTCCGGTAAAGCACTCTTGTTTTATTCTGCAAAACATTGCATTTGTAAAATAAAACTCTTTTTTCAGTAATTTATGCAGAATAATAATTTAATTTCCTGTTAAATTTGGTTTTTCGTAAAATAATATTTATTTTTGATGCAATAATATGATTTCTATGCTGCTCATATCATATCTTCCCTTCTACTCTACTCTGTTAGCCTGCATGCACCCACCTGACCCCGCCCGGGGCGGGGAAATTCATATATTTACGGTTTGATGCGATTATGGTGTTTAAACAACACCTGCGCATACATGCAACAATAAAAATTATATTTGACAATTGATTGTTTAACCCTCTTAAAAGCATGCAGATAAACAAATACATCCTGTTGTTGTTTGTAACTGTATGGCTGTCTGTTTTTTGTAAATCTCAAAACCTGTTGCTGAACGGCGATTTTGAGCAATATTGGGAATGCCCGAATTCTCCTTTGGAAGTAAGTTCATGCAAATATACTTTTAACCCTGCATTATCCACCAGCGATTATTACCACGCATGCATGGAGGAATATGTACCCCGTTTTTTCTTAGGATATCAATATCCGCAAAGTGGTAATGCCTATGTGGGAATAGTAGGAGGACCCGCCGTTGAAGGACGAGAATTTCCATGGCAAGAGTACGTACAGATGAAACTAAAAAGAGTTTTGCAAGAAGATGAAAAAGTGTTTTTTTTTATGTAGCTAGGGCTGAATATGTTAATTCAGCTACAGACAAGATAGGAATAAAATTTGTTTCGGATTCCGTGGTATATCAAAAGTATGATTTATACCATTTGGAAGCGGATTGGGTGGCTAATCAAACCATTATAGACACGGCTAATTGGATACGGTTGGAAGGTGCTTATACCGCTAAGGGCGGAGAGCGGTGGATGATTGTAGGGATTTTTACGCCGTTTCCGGATTGTGTAAGCTATCACAAGCCTTATGCAATAGGGCAAGATACCGCTTTTTACTATGTTATGGATAATTTTTCCGTTTATTCATTCGAGGAACTGCCCAATATATTTACCCCTAACGGAGACGGCAACAATGAAAGGTGGTATCCGTCCGTATTAAAATACGAGGAGGTAGCGTATTGTGAAATATATAACCGCTGGGGTTTAAAGGTATATGAAGCAAAAGGAGCGGAGTTTTCGGGATGGAACGGCAATAACAGTTTTACAGGACAACCGTGCAGTGAGGGTGTGTATTTTTATATTCTGCAAACCGCT
>CAZLMS010000288.1:0-2530 GCA_964560645.1 uncultured Flavobacteriales bacterium
GGTAAGTAGTTAATCATAAGGTTGTTTAACGAAGCGTCTCTGTCTGAGCGAAAACTCATATTGTCAATGGATTTAGCCATTAGATTGATACCTAATCCTTTGGTGGAATATCCGGTAGCTATATAAAGAGCTTGGCCGGGTTTGTAAATATAGCCGTTATCGGTGGAAGGATCATTCATTTTGTAAGCATATTCGGTATTAAGGTTAAAACTTCCGTAATTTAAGTTTATCCTTCCTGCATAAGCGCCCACGTTTTCAGGCAAGGTATAAATAGGGTCATTGTCTTTTTGGTATTTACTTACAAAAGAACCTCCGAGAGACAGGCGTAATTTCGATTCAAGCATTTTTTGGTATAATTCATTGATTTGCAATTCGCCGTCAACTCCTCGCACAATGCCCTCTCCATAATCCCAAAATATTCTTTGCTTGCCGATAAGTCCCGTAAGATATATTCCGGAAATAGGGCGGTATTTTACCCTGACACCGTCAAAAACATTGTCATATCCTAATCCTTCCACAATATAAGAACGAAGAATAAGACCGTTTCCGAATTGCTCGTAAAAATTTCCTGCGGTAATTTCAAGCTCATCTAATTCGTAAGAAGCATATCTGTACGGAATGCCGTGTCCTTTGTAGTCAGGTGCGAAGCCCAGCAAAGGATTGAAATAGCTTTCGTAGCGTAATCCGGCTTTAAATTTTCCGCGTGTGTAATTTAAATTTAGAAATGAATTTTCAAGAAGTTTCTCATGTACTACGGGAGTTCCGATTATGGTATCTACATTATAATACTGAGCTATAATTTGAAAGTTTCCGTGAATTTGACCTAAGTCTTTGCTTTCCTGAGTATATCCGGAAAAACAAAGCAATAAAAAGCCGCAAGCTAAAAGTTTTTTCATTCGTCAACAGACTTTCCTTCAGACAATTTTTTAACTAATTCATATAATTCGTCTTCATCTCCGGGAGAGTAAGAGTTGTGTTGCCAAACAATATTGCCGTTACCGTCCACTAAAAACGTGTGAGGCACATTGTTTACATTCATGGCTCTTTTAAAGTCAAAGTTAGGGTCGAGCAATATTTCATATTCCCATCCTTGGCCGTTTACGGTAGGCGCCACTTTTGCCAAGTTCCGGGCATCGTCAATAGACACAGCGTAGAGCTTTACGCCGGTTTCGTCCACCCAATCTTCATAAACTTCGGCAATAGCGTTTAGCTCTCTTTTACAAGGGCTGCACCATGTAGCCCAGAAACTTATGATAATGGGCTTGCCATCATTTTGAATATTGGCAGTATTAAAAGGTTTTTGGTTAATGTCTTTAATGGTTACTGCCGGTATTTTATGAGCTTTTTTCTCCTGAGCCGTGATGCTAAGAGAAAGCCCTGCACAAATAAGAATTGTGATTAGTTTTTTCATAATGATGGATTTTTGTAAGTTAATAAAAGGAGAAAGGGAAAATCCCTTCCTCCTTGTTTTAATCAATTATTGAACCACAATTTTTCTTACAATGTTTCCTTGGTCTGATATAATTTTTACAAAGTAAATACCGGGATGAGCATTTTTTAAAGATACTTCAGAAAAAGAAGCGGTAATATTTTCAGAAAAAACTACTTCTCCCAAAGCATTGAAAACAACTAAGCGTTCATTTCCTGTTAAATTTTTAGCAGACAATATAAAGTTTCCGTTGTTGGGATTGGGGTATATATTAAAGTTATCTTCAGCAAGGTCTTTTACAAATACACCGCTTGGATAAGTGGGACTGAGAAGTGAAGTTTCATAGGCATTTACAATTTCTCCCGTAGCATTGTTTAGGAGCAAACCTACCACTTTTATATGATTTTCATTGTATCCCGAAGGAAGGGTATAGGAATACGAACGGGTATAAGGAACGCCTACTTCGATAGATGACGGTAAAGTGTCTTGAATACTACCGCTAAATCCTCCTAAAATAGCTCTTGCTACATGATTGTATACCATTTGAGCGGCAGGCACGGGATTGGGTAAGTCTTTCCAATTTACTCCATCCACACCAACTAAATCAATGTTGTTTGCTTGGGAGGAATAATAGTTGGCTTGGTCATATCCCGAAGAAGTTCCTGTTACACTGTCTTCTACAATAACTGCATTAAATCGGTAGTCGGGATTGGAGATATTGGTGGCAAAAGCTACTTCTACCTCGAATGTAATTTCTCTGGTTGAGTCAATAAAATTAATATTTCTTACAGCCACAGATGCTTCAGGGATTATATCAATTCTTTTGTAGTAATATTGCTTAAATTCAGAAGGGTCCACATCGTTGTAATGTCGGTCAACCAAGCCGCTCGGATACCCGCCTATTAAATTTCCCATCCCGTTGTCATAATCGCTTACTACCATAGGGTCTCCATTGTGAACAGCAATACCTACCCATGTTTCCGGAAAAAGGTATGCTAAAGAATCCATATAAACAGCGCCTCTCGGACACCAACCGCACCAAGTTCCCGTACCTTCTTCTCCCACAACTCTTTTTTCAGGGGCAAAAGCCAAGGTTGTAAT
>CAZLMS010000289.1:0-2503 GCA_964560645.1 uncultured Flavobacteriales bacterium
CGTAATGGCAAAGGTTATATATTTGATTTTTATCATTTTCGCAATTGTTTTAATTGTTCTTTTAAAACTTTGTTTTTAACAAAAACTGTTTTTATACTGATATAAAGCAAGTTAATTATCGGCTAATTAAACCCTATTCCGACATTAAAGCCCAAGTATATTTTAACGGGCGAGGCATAAAAATTTCCCATAATTTCAGCCGGGTCATGATATATGATTTGACTATTCCGCCATTCGGAAACCGTATTCTTTTTATATCCCAAACCGAAAAAAACATCTATGGCAAATTGGTCTATAAATGTTTGCAGTCCGGTCATTAAAACAAAGTTAAACTGATTAAAAGTAATATAGTTATAGGCAAAAGTAGATTTTTCGCCGAAGTTTGCGGTGGCATACGAAATATGCGGGCCGATATAAAAACCTTCGGGAGCATACGGGTAATACCCCATATTTTCGTTGAGCTTGGCTAAATAAATACGGTGTGCGGCTTGCAATCGAAACCCTTTAATAAGAAAAGACGGAGAAATGTTCCCGTTTGCAGGAAACTGGTTTTCCATTACGGCAATAAAAGGCGATTTTCCCAAGTAAGAAAAGGACATCAACACGGTTTGATTTTTGGCAATAACACCTTCGTAAACAATGCGGTATTCGGCAGTAAACGGAATGGTTCCCCACAAAGGAATAAAAGGGTTGGTTTTCACTATGTTTACATATTTGTGTGGAATAAATAAAGTGTCGAAACGATTGGCTGCATCCAAACTTTCCGACTGCCCGTAGCTTTTACAAAAAAACACCGGCAATATGCCAAGCAGTAATATTTTTTTAAGCACATTCATTTGGAAAAAGACATCCGGGCAAAAGGTTTGGTTTTTAAATCGGAAAACATATTGTTCAAATATTTGTAATAGGCGGCAATTCCTATCATAGCGGCATTGTCCGTGCAATATTCAAATTTGGGGATAAACACTTTCCATCTGTGTTTTTCGCCTGTTTCTTGCAATCTTGTTCTCAATTCGGAATTTGCAGAAACCCCTCCGGCAATAGCCACCTGAGAAATGCCGGTTTCCCGGGCGGCTTTGATTAAAGTGTTCAATAAAATATCAATAATAGTTTTTTGAACGGAAGCACAAATATCGTTGAGGTTTTCTTTAATAAACTTCGGATTTTTTTGCATTTCTCTTTGGAGCATATATAAAATGGAAGTTTTTAATCCGCTGAAGCTAAAGTCTAATCCTTTTATGTCGGGATGCGGAAAATGAAATGCTTCGGGATTTCCTTGTTTGGCATGTTTGTCAATTAGCGGTCCGCCAGGATATCCCAATCCTAAAAGTTTGGCTGTTTTATCAAAAGCTTCGCCCGCGGCATCATCTAAGGTGTTGCCGAGCAGTTCAAAATTGAGCGGAGAATTTACGCGAACAATTTGCGTGTGTCCGCCCGAAACGGTTAAACACAAAAACGGAAAAGCCGGCGGTGCAGGATTGGCGTCGGCTATAAAATGCGCCAATATATGAGCTTCCATGTGGTTTACGGCGATAAGAGGTTTGTGTAATCCGATAGCCAAACCTTTGGCAAATGAAGTGCCTACGAGCAAAGAACCCAATAATCCCGGACCTTGAGTATAAGCAATAGCACCAATGTCTTGTAATGTTTTGTTGGCGGTTTTTAAGGCTTTTGTAAAAACAGGCAGAATGTTTTGCTGATGCGAACGGGAGGCAAGTTCGGGAACAACTCCGCCGTATTCTTCATGAACTTTCTGATTGGCAATTATGTTCGATAGAACTTTATTGCCTTCCAATACTGCAACAGAGGTATCATCGCATGAGGATTCAATGGCTAATATTACAGGTGCTTTTTCCAAAAATTTAGGTTACTTTTGAACAAAAATCAAAACTATCAAAAAACTCCGAAAAATAACATTTTTTATTTTATTGTTCATTTTTTTACTCTTTGGAGGAGTGGTTTTGGTTTTTAATTCTTCTTACATTCAATCTTTTATAGTTGAAAAAATTACCGATTCCATAAAGGAAAAATGGAACATTGAGGCATCTGTTAAAGAATTTCATATTTCCGTGTTTAATTCTTTGGAAGTTGTGGATTTATTGGTGTTAGACCATCATCGGGATACGCTAATATATACCCATACTTTAAAAGCCGATTTAATGGATTTGTTGTCGCAAATTGTTTCCGAAAACGATAGTGTGATTAGTTTGAATAATATAGAAATTAATTCTCCGGTTTTCAAGTTAATCACTTACCGCAACGAAAAAGAAAATAATTTATCCGTTTTATTAAACAAAATTCCTTCGAGTGCAGACACCTCTTCGTCGAGTTTTTATATTCAAACCGAACTTGTTTCCGTACAAAACGGCAGGTTTTTAATGAATGATGCAAACGATACGAGTATTTTGGCTTCAAAATTTAACCCTTTAGATTTTGAAGTATCAAAAATCAATTTGGAAATTGAAAATATAGACGTTACCGAAAAATATCAAAAAGGAAATTT